>CALFSF010000236.1 GCA_937917025.1 uncultured Paraburkholderia sp. | reverse complement strand
TCTTTTTCGTCGTGTGGATCGCACCGTGGGCCGGCATCGTGCTCGTCGATTTCTTTCTCGTCCGGCGCGGCAGGATCGATGTCGGTGCGCTTTACCGTCACCACTCGGTGAGTGAATGTGGAGACGTCAAGTGGTCCGGCGTCGCGGCGCTGGCGTTGGGTGTCATCGCAGCGTGGCTCTTTCAGGTCGGCAGTATCGAGTCGATGCAGGGACCCATCGCGATGGCGCTGGGCGGTATCGACCTCTCGTGGCTCGCGGGGCTCGGCGTGGGTGGCGGGAGCTACTACCTCTTTCATCTCGCGCGACGCAACGCCCGCGCGGACAAGGTATCGCTCGCCGATAGCAGGAGTTCGACATGAACAGCGTGCGCATGGACAACATCAGCTGGGTCGAGTACGAGCAGCGGGTAAAAGCCGGATCGGTCGTATTTCTGCCATGCGGCGCGACGGAACAGCATGGGCCTCATCTTCCGCTTGGAACGGATGCGTTGCTGGCCAGCGCGATTAGCGAAGACGTCGCCCGTGAAGTGGGGGGCATGGTCGCGCCGGCGATTTCATACGGCTACAAGTCACAACCCAGGAGCGGCGGCGGTCAGCATTTTTGCGGCACCACGAGTGTCGACGGCGCGACGTTAAGCGGAATGATCCGTGACGCGGTGCGCGAATTTCATCGTCATGGCGTCAGGCGTCTTGTGATCGTCGTCGGGCATTTTGAAAACCAGTGGTTCGTCACCGAGGGTATCGAACTTGCGATGCGCGACATCGGCAAGAGGAGCGGAATGGAAGTCATGCGTGTCGAGCACTGGGAGTTCTGTCGCAAGGAAACGCTCGATGCGATTTTCCCGGACGGGTTTCCTGGCATTGCGCTCGAACATGCCGCCGTGATCGAGACGTCGATGATGCTCCACTATTACCCGCAACTGGTGTCGCTCGACAGCATCCCGGAGCACGGGCCCGCTGAATTCCCGCCTTACGATATGTACCCGGCCCGCACGGCCTGGGTCCCGTCGAGCGGCGTGCTGTCATCAGCGAAAGATTCGAGCAGCGAGAAGGGGCGTCTGCTGGTGAAGGATGTCATCGACGGGATCGCGACGGCCGTGCGCCATGAATTCAGACTGTCTGGTCGCGTGCTGGCGGGGGTGTCGCAGCCGCAGGTCGTCGGTTGAAGGTGATCGCAGGCAAGTCTGATGACGCGGATTGTCCTGTTTTTAGGAACAGTGAATTCAAGATTAGGTATTTACCCTGATCCAACCGCCTCCTACACTGTCCTCACTGCTGCAAATAAAGATGTTTGCAGTCCAATAAGACAAAATCTCTGGAGGTAGTGATCATGAAGTCGCTCATTCACGCTGTCGTTGTTGCCGCCACCCTTGCGGCGCCGGTTGCCGTTTTCGCCCAGTCGAACCAACCGTTGACCCGTGCGGAAGTGCGCGCACAACTGGTTCAAATCGAAAAGGCGGGCTACAACCCGGTTCGCTCGGACCCGAATGAATATCCGGCGAACATCCAGGCTGCCGAAGCGCGTGTTGCCGCGCAGAACAGCGCTGTGGGCGGCGTCGCCAACGGTTCGTCGCAACACGAGTAGCCCCGTAAGCTTCGTCGGTCCAACAAGCTGTTTTTGGCGGCGCGGGTGCGCTCGCTGCGGCCGGCCGCCTTGGATCACTGACTCGCGATCGCCATCTGCCGCGATCGCGAGTTTTTTTAGCACTGGCCGCTCAGGCGGCGCCAAGCAGGCCGCGTGCAGCCAGATTCCGGTACAGCGCGCGCACGCCGAACGTCCACGGTTCGATTTCCGTGCTCAGGCGAACCGTGTTAACCAGCGCGCCCAGTTGCGGCGTCGAAATCGTCACCACGTCCCCCAGGTGATGCGTGAACCCTGCACCGGGTGCGTCACGATCCTTGATCGGCGAGAACATGGTGCCAAGGAACAGCATGAAACCGTCCGGATACTGGTGATGCCGTCCCCACGTCTGCTCAACGAGGTTCGCCGGATCGCGGCTGATTTCGCTCATGTGGCTCACGCCCTCGAGCACAAAGCGGTCGTCGACGCCTTCCACCCGCAGCGCGACACTTGCCGCGCGCACCGAATCGAGCGAGAAGGTTTCGTCAAAGAGGCGCACGAACGGGCCGATCGCGCATGAGCCGTTGTTGTCCTTGCACTTACCCAGCAAAAGCGCCGAGCGGCCTTCGATATCGCGCAGGTTGACGTCGTTGCCGAGCGTCGCGCCCACGATGCCGCCCCGGCTATTCACCGCCAGTACGATTTCCGGCTCCGGATTGTTCCAGGTCGAAGCAGCGAGCAGTCCCACATCGGCCCCGAAACCGACCGCCGACATGGGTTGCGACTTCGAGAACACTTCCGCATCGGGGCCGATGCCCACTTCCATGTATTGCGACCACGCGCCGCGCCGCTCCAGTTCGGCCTTCAGCTTCATGGCGGCGTCCGAGCCCGGCTCGATTTTCGAGAGGTCCGAGCCGATCATCGAAGCGATGGTCTCGCGGACTGCCTTCGCCTTCGCCGGATCGCCACCCGCCTGTTCCTCGATGACGCGCTCGATCAAACTCACGGCGAACGTGACGCCGCACGCCTTGATGGCCTGAACGTCACACGGCGCGAGCAGCCGCACGGACGGCCCGGCCATGCCAGGAAGGTTGGAAGCGATGAGTTCGGCCACCGCGCCAAGCGGGACGCCCGTCGCTGCACGCGCGACCTGTGCGGGGTTCTCCCGATCAAAGAGGTCAGCAGTCGTTGGCACGGTCGCGGTGATGTCGAACACCTCGCCACGACGCACGACGACCACGCACGGGCCTTCATGCTGATCCGTCTTGCGCCATACGCGCCCCACGAGCAGCGCCTGGTCGATGTCGTCCGGGAGGAAACCGGGTTGGGAAGTTGTGGACATGGGAATGGATATTTTCGGAAGGGTTGAAAGACCAGTGGAACCGGGTTCGATGTGACACATGGAACCCGGTCCTGCAACCGGCACGTCAGTGCGAATGCCTCGGGTTGCCACGCTCGGCAATCACCTTGAGATAGAGCGTCGCGGGCTCCAGACAGCCGCCGGTCGAAAGCTGGCCGACCGTCTGGCGGTACAACTCCTGCCAGGGCGTCTGTGCCGGCGGAATCGTGAAGGTAGCCGTCTCACGGCGTCGCGCGAGTTCGTCCTCGTCGACCAGCACGTTCACGCTGCGTGAATTCAGATCCACGCGAATGCGGTCGTTCGTGCGCAACAGCGACAGTCCACCGCCAACCGCCGCCTCGGGCGACATGTTGAGAATCGACGGGCTCGCGGAGGTACCGCTTTGCCGTCCGTCACCGAGCGTCGGCAAGGACGTAATGCCCTGACGCACGAGTTCTGCCGGCGGCGCCATGTTCACCACCTCGGCACTCCCCGGATAGCCCACGGTACCTGCGCCGCGAATCACCAGAATACAATGCTGATCGATCGCAAGCGACGGATCGTTGATGCGCGCGTGATAGTCCTCAGGACCATCAAAGACGATGGCCCGCGCCTCAAAGGTATTTTCCGCACCGGGCTCGCTCAGATAGGTCTGCCGGAAAGCATCGCCGACCACCGACATCTTCATGATCGCGCTGTCGAAGAAATTGCCCGACAGCACGATGAAGCCCGCGCCGTGTTTGAGCGGATCTTCAGTGGTCTTGATGACGTCGCGATCCGCAGGCGGCGCATCCGCTGCGATCTCGCCGATGGTACGGCCCGACACGGTCAGACATTCACCGTGTACGAGTCGTGCCTGGATCAGCTCGTGCAGGACGGCGGGCACACCACCCGCGCGGTGAAAACTCTCGCCAAGATATTCGCCCGCGGGCATGCAGTTCACGATCAGCGGAACCTGTTCGCCCACGCGCTGCCAGTCGTCAAGACTCAACTCGACGCCCATGTGCCGTGCAATCGCAATCAGATGGGGCGGGCAGTTGCTCGACGCACCCAGCGCGGAGGCCACCACGATGGCGTTTTCGAACGCCGCCTTCGTCATGATGTGCGACGGGCGCACGTCTTCGCGCACGAGGTCGACGATGCGCTTGCCCGTGGCGTAAGCCATCTGGCCGCGTTCCCGATACGCCGCGGGAATGCTCGCGCAGCCGGGCAGCGACATGCCGAGCGCCTCGGCCAGACTGTTCATCGAGAGCGCCGTGCCCATCGTGTTGCAGTGGCCGATCGAGGGCGACGACGCAGTCGTCAGCTGCATGAAACCTTCGTAGTCGATTTCGCCGGTGGCAAGCAGATTGCGGGCATGCCAGATGACAGTTCCCGAACCCACGCGCTTGCCGTCGTGCCAGCCGTCGAGCATCGGGCCGCCCGACAGAACGATGGCGGGCATGTCGACGGTGGCCGCGGCCATCAGACAGGCTGGCGTGGTCTTGTCACAGCCCGTGGTCAACACGACGCCATCGAGCGGAAAGCCGTGCAGGATTTCGACCAGTCCGAGATACGCGAGATTGCGGTCGAGCGCGGCGGTCGGCCGGCGGCTCTGCTCGGCGAGCGGGTGAACCGGAAATTCCATCGGAATACCGCCCGCGTCGCGAATGCCTGCTTTTGTACGTTCGGCGAGCTCGATGTGGTGCCGGTTGCAAGGCGCGAGGTCGCTGCCCGTCTGCGCGATGCCGATGACCGGACGGCCCGACTGAAGCTCTTCGCGCGTCAGGCCGTAGTTCATGAAACGCTCGACGTAGAGCGCCGTCATATCCGCGTGCGACGGGTCGTCGAACCATTCCTGGCTTCTCAGCCGGCGAGGTGTGGATGCGGACATGTTGTTTACCTCTCTGTCATGGGGATGGTTGAACCGTTTGCGTGCTACGCGGCACGAGCGCCGAGCGCATAAGTGCCGTTGTCGACATCACCGGTCGGGTTCCTGCATAAGCGCATTTGTCGGCGCATTTTGTGAGGGACGGGCGGCCTCGACGTCATGGTATTGATCACTGCAAATGCGCGGAAATCTGGAAACGCACATGATACCTGGCGCCCCTCCACACCGGGGCGACGTTTCATCACGGCTCGCGCGTTC
>CALFSF010000235.1 GCA_937917025.1 uncultured Paraburkholderia sp. | reverse complement strand
CGTCGGCCATCGCCGAGGTCATGTCGCGGAACATCGCTTCGCCGCTTTCGACGAAGTAGAACGTGCCGGCCGGCGATTTCTCGAGCGCGAGGCGATAGAGCTCGACCACGTCGTCGATATGCACGTTCGACCAGATGTTGCGGCCGCCGCCGACGTGCCGCACCACGCCGCTCTTTTGCGCCTGACGCAACAGACGCGGCAGCTGCACGCTTTGCGCACCCGGCACCGCGCCGTGCCCATAGATCAGCGTGTTGCACAGCACGCTCGTGCGGATGCCGCGGCTGGCGGCGTCGAGCACGAGGTTGTCGATCGCGACGCGCGGCGCCTTGTCGGCGGTCGGCTCGGGCAGACGGTCTTCGTAATAGATCGCGTCGGTGCCTTCGCCGCCGGACGCATCGCCGACGATGCTCGAGCCGCTCGTATGCAGAAACGGCTTGCCTGAGCCGGCGAGACCTTCGATCAGCGCCTCGACGGCGCCGCGGTGGTCGCTGCTGGCGGCGTTGATGACGCCGTCGGCGGCCTGCGCCTGCGCGATCAGCAACGCGCGGTCGTCGAGATCTCCGATGACGGGTTCGATGCCGAGACGCCTGAGTGCCTCGGCCTGTTCGGGACGGCGCACGAGCCCCGTGACCTGATGCCCGGCGCGCACGAGGCCCGCCGCGATGGAACCGCCGATAAAGCCCGCTGCACCGGTGACGAAAACTTTCATGACCTGACTCCTGCTGGTTGATTCGCGATGAGAGGCGTCCAGTATCCGTCTGGTGGACTTTGTCAGAAAGTGGGTGTGTATCAAATGAATCTTGATTGCAGATCAATAATGGATGCCGAACGCACAGCCGGGTGGTGTGCGAGAGGGGTGCAATTCGTACCAGATTTGGTACATTAGATGTTCCTTCGATTTGCCGCTTTCTGGCTAGGAGCAATCATGGCAAACAGGCACATCGGCAGTAATTTTGATGACTTCCTTGTCGAGCAATCGATGCTCGAAGAAGTCACGGCCACGGCAATGAAGCGCGTCATCGCCTGGCAGATCGAGCAGGAAATGAAAGCGCAACACCTCACGAAAACGGCGATGGCGGCGAGAATGCACACGAGCCGCGCCGCTCTCAATCGTCTGCTGGATGCCACCGATACCAGCCTGACCTTGACCACTCTCGCCAGCGCCGCCGCCGCCCTTGGCAAGCAGGTGCGATTCGAACTGGCCGCCGCCTGAGCGACGCCAGGGCGCGACGAAGCCAGACTCCGATCCTCCGCAAAATTCAGCGGTTCCCCTGACAGCTCGCCAAACGGCGGGCTGTCTTCGTTTAAGCCCACACAACAGCGTGCGCGCTTCGCTTCCCGGCGTGCGTCTTCAACGCTGGCGCGTGCGACATTTTTTCTTTACTTGCCCGGCGGCGTTCATCACGTGTATATACAAGTTATTCGTTTGCTTCATCGGAACCGTCTGCCGGGCGAAGAGCGAATCGACCTGGGGGAATGTCCGGCTATAAGCGAACTGACCACGGCAGTAGCGTCTCTACAGGAAACCCCTAACCCCAACCCCACAAAAACAAGTTGTATAGACAAGCGCCTCGACGCTACACTTCGAACTCAATTGTATAGACAGGATTTCTCATCATGATTCTTACGCCCGGCAGCCTGACCCTCAAACAACTCCGCGTCATTGCCCGCGAGCAGGTCACGCTCGAACTCGACCCGACCAGCTTCGCGACCATCGATGCCGGCGCGCAGGCCGTCGCGGACATCGCCGCGAAGGGCGAGCCGGCGTATGGCATCAATACCGGCTTTGGCCGCCTTGCCAGCACGCACATTCCGCACGACCAGCTCGAACTGCTGCAACGCAATCTCGTGCTGTCGCACGCGGTCGGCGTCGGCGAGCCGATGTCGCGCCCGGTGGTGCGTCTCTTGCTGGCGCTGAAGCTGTCAAGCCTTGGCCGCGGCCACTCCGGCATCCGCCGCGAAGTGATGAACGCGCTGGTCACGCTGTTCAACGCCGACGTGCTGCCGGTGATTCCGGTGAAGGGCTCGGTCGGCGCATCGGGCGACCTCGCGCCGCTCGCGCACATGTCGGGCGTGTTGCTCGGCATCGGCGAAGTGTTCATTCGCGGCGAGCGCGCGGCGGCCACCGAAGGCCTGCGCGTCGCTGGTCTCAAGCCGCTCACGCTGCAGGCGAAGGAGGGCCTTGCGCTCCTCAACGGCACGCAGGCGTCCACCGCGCTCGCGCTCTACAACATGTTCGCGATCGAAGACCTGTACCGCACGGCGCTCGTCTCCGGCGCGCTGTCGGTCGACGCGGCCATGGGCTCCGTCAAGCCGTTCGACCACCGCATCCACGCGCTGCGTGGCCATCAAGGCCAGATCGATGCGGCGGCCGCGTACCGGTCGCTGCTCGACGGCTCGGCGATCAACGTCTCGCATGCCGGTTGCGACAAGGTGCAGGATCCGTACAGCCTGCGCTGCCAGCCGCAGGTGATGGGCGCGTGCCTCGACCAGATGCGCCACGCCGCCGACGTGCTGCTGATCGAAGCGAACGCGGTGTCCGATAACCCGCTGATTTTCCCGGACACGGGCGAAGTGCTGTCGGGCGGCAACTTCCACGCCGAGCCGGTCGCGTTCGCGGCGGACAACCTCGCGCTTGCCGTCGCCGAAATCGGCGCGCTCGCCGAGCGCCGCATCGCGCTCCTGATCGACGCGACGCTGTCGGGCCTGCCGCCGTTCCTCGTCCGCGACGGCGGCGTGAACTCCGGCTTCATGATCGCGCACGTCACGGCCGCCGCGCTCGCCTCGGAAAACAAGACGCTCGCGCATCCCGCCTCGGTGGATTCGCTGCCGACGTCCGCGAACCAGGAAGACCACGTCTCGATGGCGACGTTCGCCGCGCGCAAGCTCGCCGACATGGCGGAGAACACCGCGAACATCCTGTCGATCGAACTGCTGGCAGCCGCGCAAGGGATCGACCTGCGCGCGCCGCACCAGACGAGCCCGAGCCTGCAGCGCGTGATGCAGACCGTGCGCGGCGAAGTCGCGCATTACGAGCTCGATCATTACTTCTCGCCGGATATCGTCGCGATTACGCGTCTCGTGCAGAACGGCACGATCGCGGCGCACGCGCCGTTCTCGTTCGCGTCCGAACAGTAAGCGCGGCGCGACATGAACGCACCGGCTTATCAGGGGATCAAGGACTTCATCCTCGGCCGCATTCACGCGGGCGAGTGGGCGGAAGGCGACCAGGTTCCGTCGGAAAACGAACTGGCCCGCGAGTTCAACGTCGCGCGCATGACGGTGAACCGCGCGCTGCGCGAACTCACGTCGGAGCAGGTGCTCACGCGCGTGCAGGGTTCCGGCACGTTCGTCGCGCGGCCGAAGTACGAGTCGACGCTGGTCGCGATCCGCAGCATCTCCGACGAAATCGTCGCGCGCGGCCATCGCTATCACGCGAGCGTGCTGCACATCGGCGCGACGATCGCCGATGAGGTGCTCGCCGGGGAAATGCAGGTCAACGCAGGCAGCCCGCTCTTTCACTCGCGCCTGCTGCATTTCGAAAACGACGAGCCGGTGCAGCTCGAGGAGCGCTGGGTCAATCCTTCGGTTGCGCCTGAATACGCGTTGCAGGATTTCACGTGTACGACGCCGAACCAGTATCTCGTGCGCGTCGCGCCGCTACAGCGCGTCGAGTACCGCATCGAGGCGCTTGCCGCGGACGACGAAACCCGCGTGCTCCTCACCATGGATCAAACGGAGGCCTGCCTCGTGCTGCATCGACGCACGTGGTCGCAGGGTCTGGTCGCTTCGGTGGCCAACCTGTGGCATCCCGGCAGCCGCTATCGCTTCACCGGACACTTCTGAACTTTCTCTCTGGGCATTTGAGGGCCATCACCATGAACAACCCGAAACATATCGACCCGCGTCTGGACCCGACCCGCACGATCCGCGCGCCGCGCGGCAGCGAAAAGACCTGCAAGACGTGGATCGCGGAAGCCGCGTACCGCATGATCCAGAATAATCTGGACCCGGAAGTCGCCGAGCATCCGCATGCGCTCGTGGTGTACGGTGGCATCGGCCGCGCCGCGCGCAACTGGGACTGCTTCGACCAGATCCTCAAGTCGCTCAAGGACCTGAACGAGGACGAAACGCTGCTGATCCAGTCGGGCAAGCCGGTCGGCGTGTTCAGGACGCATGCGGACGCGCCGCGCGTGCTGCTCGCGAACTCGAACCTCGTGCCGCACTGGGCGACGTGGGAACACTTCAACGAGCTCGACCGCAAGGGCCTGATGATGTACGGCCAGATGACGGCGGGCAGCTGGATCTATATTGGCAGCCAGGGCATCGTGCAGGGCACGTATGAGACGTTCTTCTCGGTGGCGAACCAGCATTTCAACGGCGACCCGTCGGGCCGCTGGATCCTGACGGGCGGCCTCGGCGGCATGGGCGGCGCGCAGCCGCTCGCCGCGACGATGGCCGGCTTCTCGATGATCGCGGTGGAATGCGACGAGACGCGTATCGACTTCCGTCTGAAGACGCGCTACGTCGACAAAAAAGCGGCGACGCTCGATGAAGCGCTCGCGATGCTCGATGAAGCGAAGAAGGCCGGCAAGCCGGTTTCGATCGGTCTGCTCGCCAACGCCGCCGACGTGTTCGCCGAGTGCGTGACGCGCGGCATCACGCCCGATTGCGTAACCGACCAGACGAGCGCGCACGATCCGATTCACGGCTACCTGCCGCAGGGCTGGAACGTCGAGGACTGGCGCGAGCGCCAGAAGACGGTGCCGGACAGCATCGTGCTGCCGGCGAAGCAGTCGATGGCGAAGCAGGTGCAGGCGATGCTCACGCTGCAGGAACGCGGCGCGGCGACGCTCGACTACGGCAACAACATCCGCCAGATGGCGCTGGAAATGGGCGTCGAAAATGCGTTCGATTTTCCGGGCTTCGTGCCGGCGTATATCCGTCCGTTGTTTTGCGAGGGCAAGGGGCCGTTCCGCTGGGTCGCGCTGTCGGGCGATCCGGAAGACATCTACAAGACCGATGCGAAGGTCAAGGAACTGATCCCCGACGATCCGCATCTGCACAACTGGCTCGACATGGCGCGCGAACGCATCGCGTTCCAGGGGCTGCCCGCGCGGATCTGCTGGGTCGGCGTGAAGGATCGCTATCGCCTCGGCCAGGCGTTCAATGAAATGGTGAAGAACGGCGAACTGAAGGCGCCGGTCGTGATCGGTCGCGACCACCTCGACACGGGTTCGGTGGCGAGCCCGAACCGCGAAACGGAATCGATGAAGGACGGCTCGGATGCGGTCAGCGACTGGCCGCTTCTCAATGCACTGCTGAACACGGCAGGCGGCGCTTCGTGGGTGTCGCTGCATCACGGCGGCGGCGTCGGCATGGGCTTTAGCCAGCACGCGGGCGTCGTGATCGTCGCCGACGGCACGGATGCGGCGAAGGAGCGCCTTGGCCGCGTGCTGTTCAACGACCCGGCCACGGGCGTGATGCGTCACGCGGATGCCGGCTACGAACTCGCGCGTGAAACGGCACGCGAGGCCGGCCTCAATCTGCCGATGCTCGGCCGCTGACCGATGGCGCACGCGTTGAATCCGACGCAGGTGGCGTTGCTGCACGGCGTCGACCTCGTGGCGTCGCCGTGGAAGAACGGCGGCGGCGTCACGCGGGAAATCGCGGTCGGGCCGGAAGGCGCGGCGCTCGATACGTTCGTGTGGCGCGTGAGCGTCGCCGACGTGGCGCAGCCGGGGCCGTTCTCGCGTTTCGCGGGCATCGACCGCACGCTGGTGCTGCTCGCGGGCGCGGGCATGCTGCTCGATGATGCCGAAGGTCACACGCATGCGCTGACGCAGCCGCTCGATATCGCACGCTTCACGGGCGAGGCGTGGATCGATGCGCGGCTCGTCGATGGCGCGACGCGCGACTTCAACCTGATGGTGCGGCGTGGCGCGGCGACGGGTGACGTCGAAGTCTGGCGCGGCGCAACGGAACATACGCTGACGGCGGACGTCGTGTTGCTGTTCTGCGCCGCGGGGCGTGCTGAAATCATGCTCGACGGGCACGCGCCGTTTCATCTGGCGGACAATGACACGCTGCGCATCGACGCTCCGCACGCGATGGCGTGCAGGATGAAGTGCGCGGACGCGGGCGCGGTGCTCGCGACCGGCGTTCGCTACGCATGACGACGAACGCGCCTTCGATGCATCGAAAGCCGCGTTTTTTCGCATTTACATGGCAATGAGCACGCGATGAAGCACACCGTCTGGCATCACCTGAATCTCTGCGCGCAAGGCAATCCGGATCAGACCGTTCGCGACGCGGCGATCGCCGTGCGCGACGGCCGGATCGCGTGGCTTGGCGCGTCGCATGCGCTGCCCGAGGAATACAAAGCGTGGCCCCGCGAAGACCTCGCCGGCGCGTGGGTGACGCCGGGGCTCGTCGATTGCCACACGCATCTCGTGTATGGCGGGCAGCGCGCCGACGAATTCGCGCAGCGCCTTGCCGGCGTGAGCTACGAAGAGATCGCGAAGCAGGGCGGCGGCATCGTCTCGACGGTGCGCGCGACGCGTGCCGCCGACGAAGACACGCTGTTCCGTCAATCGGCGGCGCGCCTCGAACCGCTGCTCGCCGAAGGCGTCACGGCAGTTGAAATCAAGTCGGGTTACGGTCTCGATCTGGCGAGCGAGCGCAAGATGCTGCGCGTCGCGCGACGCCTCGGCGAACGTTATCCGGTTTCCGTCTACACGACGTTTCTCGGCGCGCACGCGTTGCCGCCGGAATTCGCCGGCCGCGCCGACGACTACATCGCCGAAGTCTGCGAGCGCATGCTGCCCGCGCTTGCCGATGAAGGTCTTGTGGACGCGGTCGACGTGTTCTGCGAACGCATCGGTTTTTCGCTCGCGCAAAGTGAGCGCGTGTTCGAAGCGGCTGAGCGCCACAGGCTGCCCGTGAAGATGCACGCCGAGCAGTTGTCGAACAGCGGCGGCACCACGCTCGCCGCGCGGTATCGCGCGCTCTCCGCCGATCACCTCGAATTTCTCGACGAAGCCGGCGTCGCCGCGATGAAGGCGTCGGGCACGGTCGCCGTGCTGCTGCCGGGCGCGTATTACTTCATCCGCGAGACGCAGTTGCCGCCGCTCGATCTGCTGCGCCGTTACGGCGTGCCGATCGCGATTTCCACCGACAGCAATCCGGGCACATCGCCCGCGACCTCGCTGCTGCTGATGATGAACATGGCGACGACGCTCTTTCGCATGACCGTCCCCGAAGTGCTGCAAGGCGTGACGACGCACGCGGCGCGCGCGCTCGGCCAGGCGGCACGGCACGGCACGCTGGCGGTGGGACGTCAGGCGGATTTCGCGGTGTGGTCCGTCGATACGCTCGCGGAGCTCGCGTACTGGATCGGCCGTCCGCTGTGCGCGCGCGTCGTGCGCGCGGGCAAGACGGTTCATACACGGCGCGGCGCCTGAAGCCGCTCCGCGCAGGCATTCTTCACAAGGTCCGACGATGACTCAATCCGTTCAATCGCTGTTCGCCGACCACGCATATCTGCCGGGCGGCTGGCGTCGCAACGTGCTGCTCGAATGGAACGCCGCCGGCATGCTGACCGCCGTGACGCCGGACAGCACGGCCGCCTCTACGGGTGTTGCACGCGCCGCGGGCCCCGTGGTGCCCGGCATGCCGAACCTGCATTCGCACGCGTTCCAGCGCGCGATGGCCGGCCTCACCGAATACCGCGCCAACGCCACCGATACGTTCTGGAGCTGGCGCGACCTGATGTATCGCTTCGCCGCGCGCATCTCGCCCGAAGGGCTCGCCGCCATCGCGCAGTGGCTCTACATCGAAATGCTGAAGGCGGGCTACACGTCCGTGTGCGAATTCCACTACGTGCATCACGCGCCCGACGGCAGCCGTTACGCGAACACGGCGGAACTGGCTGAACGCGTCGTCGATGCGGCCAGGGCGAGCGGCATCAGCATGACGATGCTGCCCGTGCTTTACCAGTACAGCGGCTTTGGCGCGCTCGCGCCGCGCGAAGACCAGCGGCGCTTCGTCAACACGCCGGAGAGCCTGCTCGATCTGCTGGACCGGCTGCGCACGGCGCGCCCCGAAGATGCCGCGCTACGCTACGGCGTCGCGCCACATTCGCTGCGCGCGGTCTCCGGCGATTCGCTGCGTGTGTTGCTGGACGGACTCGATGCGATGCTGCCGCGCGCGCCGGTACACATCCATATCGCCGAGCAGACCGCCGAAGTCGACGCGTGCGTCGAAACCGAAGGCGCGCGGCCGGTGCAGTGGCTGCTCGATCGCTTCGACGTCGATGCACGCTGGTGCCTCGTGCATGCGACGCACGTCGATGCGGCGGAGACCCTGGCGCTGGCACGCAGCGGCGCTGTCGCAGGCCTTTGTCTCACGACGGAAGCCAATCTCGGCGACGGCATTTTTCCCGCGCAGGAATACCTCGAAGCAGGCGGGCGCTTCGGCATCGGATCGGACAGCCATATCGGCGTCGACTGGCGTTCGGAACTGCGGTTGCTCGAATATGGGCAACGTCTGTCGCGGCGTCAGCGCAACGTGCTGGCTTCGGCGGATGCGACGCACGTGGCCGACCGGCTTTTCGGCGCGGCGCTCGAAGGCGGCGCGCGTGCCGCCGGGCGCGCGGTGGGTGCGTTGCAGGCGGACCATCGCGCGGACTGGCTCGTGCTCGATGCAGACCACGCCAGCATCGCGGAGCATGCACCCGACGCGTGGCTCTCCGGTGTCGTATTCTGTGAGCACGGCGAGACGCCGGTGCGCGACGTCTACACGGGCGGCGACAAGGTGGTCGACAACCGCCGGCATCGCGACGAGGAACGCGTGTGGCCGCAGTACCGCGCCGCACTCGCCGAACTGCTGAAATGATCCGCTGAATGAATTCACGAAGGGCGGAGCCGGACTTCGGACCTGCCCGCGAACCGCACGAACTGACTCTGGACTGCTATGACCGCATCGACTTCCACGCCGGTTTTCTCGCTGCATCAGGGAAGCCTGCCGCTCCTGATCTCGATTCCGCACGTCGGCACACGCATTCCCGACGACATCGCGGCGACCATGACGCCCGTGGCCGCCCGCACCGACGATTGCGACTGGCATCTCGATCGTCTGTACGCGTTCGCGAGGCGTCTCGGCGCATCGATCCTGATGCCGGTGTATGCGCGCTATGTGATCGACCTGAACCGTCCGCCCGACGGCGCGAACCTTTATCCGGGCCAGGACACGACCGGCCTGCTGCCCGTCGATACGTTCGACAAGGAACCGCTCTATCGCGAAGGCCATCTGCCGGACGACGCCGAAACCGCACGTCGCCGCGACGCGTACTGGAAGCCGTATCACGAAGCCATCGAGCGTGAGCTCGCGGCGCTCAAGGCAAGACACGGCAAGGTGCTGCTGTGGGAAGCACATTCGATCCGCTCGCACGTGCCGCGTTTTTTCGAAGGACGTCTGCCGGATTTCAACTTCGGCACGTCGAACGGTGCGAGCGCCGCACCGGGGCTTGCCGACGAACTGGCCGGCATGGTCGCGGCGCACGGCGGTTACACGGGCGTGGCGAACGGCCGTTTCAAGGGCGGCTACATCACGCGTCACTACGGCCAGCCGGAGAAGGGCGTGCATGCGGTTCAGCTCGAACTGACGCAAATCACGTACATGCAGGAAGAAATGCCCTATTCGTACGACGAAGCGCGCGCGGCCCAGGTCGAGCCGCTACTTGAAACGCTGGTCAAAACCGCGATGGCGCGCGTTCTGGCCGCCGTCTGACGCTCGAAACCCCGGCGCGCAAAAATACAAGCACGGAGCGCGCCAGCCATTCGACGTCCGGCCCCGTGGGCCCCGGCATGGACGTGCGCCTCGTCGGGCCTCATTTTCACGCGCAAGGAACGCAAGCCGTTCGCCCGTGTCAATCCAGCACGCCACGCGCGCTGCGAGCCGGCGCAATGCACAAGCGCAACGCCGCCCCGCGCGCGGGTTTCGCGCGGCATGGCGATGCGACTACCCTTCGCAGATGACACGCGCGGCGCGGGCCGTGCGGTGGCGCGACGACGACATCGGGGGAGAAAAGATGGATGACCCGGCGATGGAAGATTCTGACGACGCCCAGCTCGCGGTCTGGCGGGCCAACCTGGTTCTGCTGACCCACGAGGTGGGTGCAGCGGCACGTCTTGCGCGGATGATGACGTTCTCCGCGAGCTATCTGAAACTGATGCTGGCGGGCCAGCGTGAATTCAGCGAGGAATTCGTGCGCGGCGTCGAAGCGGTGACGGGCCTGCCGTCCGGGTGGATGGATACACCGCGTGCAGCGGGCGATATTCCCGATAGCGCACGTTCGGCGATCGACAACGAATCGCCGCTTGCGCGGTTTCGCGGCACCGCGCATCCGGTGCGCAAGAAGTCGGTGCTGCGTCCGCCCGAACCGATCTTCGGACAACCGACGCCGTCAAAACGCGTCGAGGAGGAGGCGTTCGGCGCCGAGACGCATCGCCGTCAGGCGCATTTCCGCAAGCTGCGCGATCTCGCGGTGCAGGACGTGCGGCGTTTCGAGCGATATCTGAGTCATCCGCCCATCGAACTGGCGGCCATGCGCGCGAAAGTGGAAGAGGTGCTCGCCGCTACAGATATCGACGGTCACGTGCACGCCGATCTGACGGGGCGGCTCGAACAGATCGAGAAGCACCGGCATCTGCTGTTGCGGCACGTCGAAAAACTCCAGGAACTGCTCGCGCAACTCGGTGAGGGTGAATGAGCAGGCCGCTTGCTAGACGTGCAGGTCGGTCAGGATCTGTTCGGCGAGAAAGTCGCACGGCGGACGGTTCGAACGCGCGCTGCGCGCCAGCACGATTTCGAGCTCGGGCAGCTTCGGCAGGCCGTGCGTGCGCCCCAGTTGCACGAGATGCGGCGGCACCGCGCAGCGGGCGAGGGGTGCCACCGCGAGACCCGCCTCGACCATGCTGAAGAGCCCCATCAGGCTCGGACTTTCGTACGACGTGCGATAGGCGATCTTCGCGCGCTGCAACGCCTCTATCGCGTTCGCACGCGCCACGCTGCCCGCGCCGAACACCGCGATCGGCAGCGGCCGTTCCTTCCAGATTTCGCGCCCCGTCGCGGCACCCGCCCAGACCATCGGTTCGAAGCGGATAAAGTCGCCGGCGAGGCCTTTCACGCGCGTGATGCACGCAAGGTCGATCTTGTTGTCGCGCACGAGCGGCGCGAGCGCGCTGCTCGGCAAACCCATGACCTGAATCTCGACTTTCGGATACGTCGCCGAAAATTTTCTCAACACCGCGGGCAGCAGCGACGACGCGTAGTCGTCCGGTACGCCGATCGACACGCGGCCCTTCACTTCGGGATGAACCATCGACGCCCATGCCTCGTCGCGCAACGCGAGCATCTGGCGGGCGTACGCGAGCAGCACGAGACCGTCCTGCGTCGGCGTGACGTGGCGCGGGCCGCGCACGAAGAGCGGCTTGCCGAGCGCGTCTTCGAGCGCGCGGATCTGCATGCTCAGCGCCGACTGCGAGCGGTGCACGAGGGCCGCGCCGCGCACGAAGCTGCCGGCGTCCGCGATCGCGACCACCATCGAGAGAACATCGAGATCGAGCGCTTTCATGGGTATCAGTAAAACTGATCGAAACGTTCAATATAACGCGTTTGTCTGAATGCAGGGTGGCCGGCATACTGGCGACATCTCAACTCGACGCGGCCCATGCGGCCACAGACCGACACCATGCCGACGACCTACGACGACTTCAGAAAACTGGGAATGCGCCTCGACATGTCGCGCGGCAAGCCATCGCCGGAGCAACTGGACCTGTCGCGCGCGTTGCTCGATGAAGCGGGCACGGTGGGTTACCTGTCGCGCGATGGAATCGATTGCCGCAATTACGGGCACGGGCTGGGCCTGCCCGAGGCGCGCGAGTTCGGCGCGGCACTGCTGGACGCGCCGGTCGGGCAGGTCGTCGCGGGCGGCAATTCCAGTCTTGAGCTGATGCACGATGCGCTCGCGTTCGCGATGCTGCACGGCATGCCTGACGGACGCGCGTGGTGCAAGGAGGACAGCGTTTCGTTTCTGTGTCCCGCGCCCGGCTACGACCGGCACTTCGCGATCTGCGAGGCGCTGGGTATCCGCATGATCGCGGTGCCGTTCAACGACGACGGCCCCGATATGGATTTCGTCGAAGCGAAGGTACGCGACGACGCGACGGTCAAGGGCATCTGGTGCGTGCCGCTTTACAGCAACCCGACGGGCGCGCGCTGGTCGCGTGAGGTCACGCGGCGCCTTGCGTCGATGCCGGCAGCCGCGGCGGATTTTCGCGTGATGTGGGATGACGCATACCGCTTCCATCATCTGACTGAAACGCGTCATGCGACGCCCGACATGCTCGAAGCCTGTGCGAATGCCGGGCATCCGGATCGCGCGCTCGTCTTCGCATCGCTTTCGAAGGTGACGTTAGCGGGCGCCTCGGTGGCATTTCTCGCTTCGTCGCCGCGCAATATCGCGTGGTGGCAGAAGCACGTCGCGGCGCGCACGATCGGGCCGGACAAGCTGAACCAGCTGCGTCACGTGCATTTTCTGCGTGATCGCGCCGGGCTCGAGCGATTGATGGACCGTCACCGCGCGCTGCTGAAGCCGAAGTTCGATGCCGTCGCAAGCGTGTTTGGCGAGCTGCTCGGCGGCGTGCCGGGCGTGTCGTGGAACGAGCCCGAGGGCGGCTACTTCATCAGCCTGTACGCGCCACGCGGCCGCGCGAAGCGCACCGTCGAGCTGGCGGCCGACGCCGGCCTCGTGCTCACGCCCGCAGGCGCGGCGTACCCGTACGGCGTCGATCCGGACGACCGGCATCTGCGGATCGCGCCGTCGTTTCCGTCGCTCGATGACGTACGGCTCGCCGCGCGGGGCATCGCGCTCTCGCTGCTGCGTGCGATCGAGGAAAAGTAACGTCACCCGGGAAGCGTTGCAAGGCGCGCCGCGCCGCGATTACCCGGGCATGCGGCGCGCGAGAAACTCGGCTTCGAGCCGCCACGTCACGCCGTCCGGTTCGAGCGCGACACCGGTCCAGCGAAACGAATCGCGGGTGATATCGGTGAAATTCCAGCGGATCGGCGTGCCGTCCGCATGCGTGCCGATCTGCACGATATCGGGGCCGATGCGGCGACCAATGAGTTCATCGCGCTGGCCGGTACCGGGATTCAGATACGTGACGCGCCATGCGCGCAATGCCGC
This sequence comes from uncultured Paraburkholderia sp., assembly GCA_937917025.1. Taxonomy (GTDB): domain Bacteria; phylum Pseudomonadota; class Gammaproteobacteria; order Burkholderiales; family Burkholderiaceae; genus Paraburkholderia. The sequence continues at coordinate 4,168 of CALFSF010000235.1, read as the reverse complement.
GTCCCAGATCCGTACCGTGATGCCGTACATGTTCGTGTCCGGCCCGTATGCCGGGGTGCGTTCATGGCGCGGCGGCATGATCCAGACATCCTGCACCGCGCGGCCTTCCAGCACCCATGTGAAATGCGCCTCGGCCTTCAATCGCCGTGCGCGCATGTCGGTGCGGTAATGGAGCACATCGAGTTCCCAGCTTCCCGTGAGCCAGCCATACGCGTCGTCTGCTTCGCTGATTCCGGCTGCGCGTTCGCGGGCCACGAGCGCGGGGCCGAAGCCTTGCTCGGGGTGGGCTGTTACGTGTGCTTCAGTGATTACGTCGGTCACGTTCATCGTTCGTTCTCCGGTGTGCGAGGGAGGGGGGCGTCAGGTCGCACGCAGTGAAACCGCGTCGGCCGCCGATGTGATAAAACAAGCGTACCGGCCGGGACGAGGTGAAATCTTGGGGAAAATTGCCGCAGAACTGGAAAAGGCGCTGGCACGGCGCGCGCTGGAAGGCGCACGCGGCCGGACGAGCGCGCGCACGCTGGCAGCGGGCGAAGGCTGGATGGTCCGCGACGTGCTGTGTACGCTCGGCCCGCGCGACCGTCCGTTCGAGGAGCGGCATGCGGACGTGTGCATCGCGATGATCGCAGCCGGATCGTTCGGTTATCGTGCGGCGGCCGGCCGTGAGTTGCTGACGCCCGGTTCACTGCTGCTCGGCAATGCCGGCGAATGCTTCGAATGCGGCCATCGTCACGGCGCGGGCGACCGCTGCGTGTCGGTCAGCTATACCGACGCGTATTTCGCGCAGCTCGCGGCGGACCTCGGCGTGCGCCGCGGCGAACGCGGGTTCAGGCAGGTCCGCGTGCCGCCGCTGCGCGCGCTTTCGCCGCTCGTGGTCCGGGCGTGCGCCGGCGCAAGCGGTTCGGTTCAGCCACCGTGGGACGAACTCGTCGTCGAACTGGCGGCGAGGACGTTATGCGTCGCATCGGAACATCGTGCGAGCGTGCCGCCGCCCGCGGCAGCGGCATCGTCGCGCGTCGCGCAGGTTGCGCGGATGATCGATGACGCGCCGCACGAAGCGCACACGCTGGACACGCTCGCGCGGGCGGCCAGCATGAGCGCATTTCATTTTCTGCGCACGTTTCAGCGCGTGACGGGCGTGACGCCGCATCAGTACGTGCTGCGCGCGCGGATTCGCGCCGCCGCGCTGCGGCTTGTCGACGACACCGCGAAGATCGTCGACGTCGCGCTCGATTGCGGCTTTAACGACGTGTCGAATTTCAACCACGCATTTCGCACCGAATTCGGCGTCAGTCCGCGCGCGTACCGGGCCGGTGCGCACAGCGTATGAGCCGGCGCGGCGTGCTGTACCGGCTGGCCGTGACGTCGTGCGTTGCCGTGTGCTGCGGGTTGTCTTTCGCACCCGCGCACGCCGCAGGCACGACGAACACGGCGAGTGTCGAGGACGTGCCTCCCTCGACACTCGAACGCGACGTTCATCTCTTCGTCGTGCAGCGCGACGGCTCGGTCGAGGAGCGCGACGACTCGACGCTGCGCGCGAACACGACCAGCGGCGTCGACGACATCGCGCAGCGCTACGTGTGGTTCAACAAGGACATCGAGCAGATCCAGCTGCTCACCGCCGAGACGATCGGCCGCGACGGCGTGGCGCGCCCGGTGGGCCCGGAAGGCATTCGCGACGTGCAGGAACCACGCTCGGCGGGCGCACCCACGTTCCAGGACGGCGTGCTGCGCACGGTCATCTTTCCGGGTGTCGAGCCTGGCGCGCGCGTGCATCTCGTCTTCAGCAAGAAACGCACAAAACCCCTGCAGGCAGGCACGTTTTCGTATTTTGTCGAACCCACGCGCGAACCCGTCGAGTTCCAGCAGCTGATCTTCGACCTGCCGGCGGGACTGCCGCTGCATGCCGACGCGCGCGGCTACGTCGCGCTCGATCCGGTGACGGAAAACGGCCGCACGCGCTACACGTTCGAATATCGTCACGGCCCCTATGCGCCGACAGAGCGTGGGGCAGTGGGCTATGTAACGTGGGGCGACCGTCTGATGGTGTCCACCACGCCGGATTACGCCGCGTTTGCGGAGCGTTACCGTTCACCCGCCATCGACCCGAGCGCAAGCGACCCCGCGATTCAGCAACTCGCCCGCGCGCTGACCGCGCAAACGGATGATCCGCGCACCAGGGCGCAACTGCTCTACGACTGGATGCGCTTTAACGTGCGTTACGTCGCGCTCTTTCTGGGCGAGACGGCAGCGGTGCCGCATCGCGCGGTCGACATCCTGCGCAACCGCTACGGCGACTGCAAGGATTACGTCGCGCTATATGGCGCGCTGCTCGCGGCGGTCGGCATTCGTAGCGAAGCGGTGCTGCTGAACCTGGGGCCGGTCTATACGCTGCCGTCGGTGCCGGGATACGGCCCGGGCGCGATCAATCACGCAATCATCTGGATACCGGATCTCGGGCTCTACGCGGACGCATCAGCGGGCGGCACGGCCTTTGGCTATCTGCCGCCGGGCGTGATGGACCGGCCCGCGCTGCTGGTGGACGAAGGCGTGCTGTCGCGCACGCCGGCGGTTCAGCCGCGCGGGCGCAGCGCGCGGCTGCAGTTCGACGTCGGCGCCGACGGCGATGCGGCCTATACGTATCGCGTCGAGGACTCCGGCTCGACGGCGGAACCCGAGCGCAACACGTTCCGCCGTTCGACGCGCGTGCGGGCGCAACAGATCGCCGCCGACCGTCTGCGTCAAACCGGCCTGCAGGGCACGGCCGAAGTGAGCACCAGCGACCTCGCGGCAACGCAGGGACCGTTCACGACCACGATTGACGGCACCGTCGAGCATTTCGCGTGGCCCGACGGCACGACCGCGCTACCGGCGTTGTCGAGCCTCTCCGGCGGCATCGCGACGCAGGTGCTCGCATGGCTCGCCGAGCCGGTGCGCACGCAACCTTTCGTGTGCATCGGCGGCGACTTCGACGAGACCGCGCAGATCACGTTGCCGGCCAACCTGCGCGTGACCGACGTTCCGCGCGACACCGAGGTACACGACGCGTCATTCGATTACACGTCGCACTATGTGTTCGATCCGGTGTCGCGGACGCTGCAGGTCACGCGCCAACTGCACGCCGCGTTCGGACATCAGGTGTGTTCGCCGGAAGCGTTTGCGGCGACGCGCGCCGCGCTCGTCAGGATCGAGCGCGACGCGTTTTCGCAGGTCGTGGTGAAGGGCGCGGGAAGTTAGGCACGTTCGCGCTGCCGCGCCCCGGACATCGGGGGCGAGCCGCGCGAACGCCACATCAGCAACATCAAGAAACGCTTACACGCCCTTCTTGGTGACGACCGGCACCCATGCGCCACCCTTGACCTGATAGAGCGTCGAGGACGCGTTCTTGAGCGCGCCAGTGCTGTCGAACGCGATCGTGCCGGTGATGCCCTCGAAGTTGATGCTCTTGAGTGCCGGCCGGTACACGTTGGGTGTCGACGATTTCGCGGCCTCCATCGCCTTGATCGCCGCCCACGCCGCGTCATAACCGAACGGCGCGTACGACAGGATGTCGACGCCAAAGCGCTGCTTGAACTTCTGCGAGAAGTCCTTGCCGCCAGGCAGTTGCGACAGCGGCCGGCCGTATTCCCAGGCCATCACGCCTTCGGCCGCGTCGCCCGCGAGCTTGATGAATTCCGGATCCTCGACGCCGCCGCCGCCCACGAGCTGCGCCGTTATTCCAAGCTGCTTCATTCTTTTGGCAATGCCGGCTGCCTGCGTGTCGAGGCCGCCAAAGAAAATCAGGTCGGCGTTGGTCGACTTGATCTTCGTGAGCTGCGTGCTGAAATCGACGGACTTGTTGTCGGTGTACTCGCGCGTGACGACCGTGCCGCCGTGTGCCTTCACGGCCTTTTCGAACTCGTCGGCTTCGCCCTGGCCGAACGCGGTGCGGTCGTCGATGATCGCGATGCGTTTGGCCTTCGTCACCTCGACGGCGTAGACGCCCGCGTTGCCGGCGTTTTGCGCGTCCGTGGAAATCACCATGAACGTGTTGGCGAAACCGCGGCCCGTGATCGTCGGATTCGTCGCGGCCGGATCGATGACCGGAATGCCCGCCTGCTCATAGATCTGCGAAGCCGGAATCGTCGTGCCCGAGCCCGCGGTGCCGTAGCCGTCGGCGGAGGGGATG
>CALFSF010000234.1 GCA_937917025.1 uncultured Paraburkholderia sp. | reverse complement strand
CATCGAAGCGTGATGAGCCTTCAAACGTCGCGGTGATCGACCGTACCGCGAAACTCTTTATCGGCGGCTGGCAGGTGCGTCCGGACAGCGGCTATTCGCTGCCGGTGTACGCGCCCGATGGCACGACGGTCGGTGAAGTGGGCGAGGGCAACCGCAAGGACATCCGTAATGCCGTGGAAGCGGCACGGGCGGCGCACAAGTGGTCGCAGGCCAGCACGCACAATCGCGCGCAGGTGCTGTATTACCTCGCCGAGAATCTCGCGGTACGTGCCGATGAATTCGCGCGCCAGCTCGTCGTGCGTAACGGCGCGACGGAAGCGGCGGCCCGCGCCGAAGTCGAGGCATCCGTGTCGCGGCTTTTCACGTATGCGGCGTGGGCCGACAAGTTCGATGGCGCGGTGCACACGCCACCGCTGCGCGGCGTCGCGCTCGCCATGCATGAGCCGCTCGGGGTGATCGGCATTGCCTGCCCGGACGAAGCGCCGCTGCTCGGTTTCGTCTCGCTTGTGGCGCCGGCGCTCGCGATGGGCAACCGGGTCGTCGTGTTGCCGGGTGAGGCTTGTCCGCTTGCCGTCACCGATTTCTATCAGGTGGCGGAAACGTCGGACGTGCCGGGCGGCGTGCTGAACATCGTCACGGGCGAGCGCGGCGCGCTGCTGCCGGCGCTCGCGAAGCACGACGACGTCGATGCGCTCTGGTGCTTTGGCAGCGCGCGGGATTCGACGCTGGTCGAACGCGAGTCGACGGGCAACCTGAAGCGCACGTTTGTCGACTACGGGCGCCAGTTCGACTGGCACGACCGGTCGAGCGAAGGGTTGCCGTTCCTGCGCCAGGCGGTGCAGGTGAAGAACATCTGGATACCGTACGGTGACTGACTGAACGTGACTGTCCGAACCGTCTGAACGAATTGCACGCCAACCAGGAAATGGAGGAGACAACGTGCTGAAGAATCTGGACCCGCTGTTGAACGCCGACGTGCTGCACGCACTGAGGGCGATGGGCCACGGCGATGAACTCGTCATTTGCGATGCGAATTTTCCGGCCGACTCCGTTGCACGCGCAACGGTCACCGGCAAGCTGCTGCGTCTTGACGGTGCCGATGCGGCGCGCGCGATTCGCGCGGTGCTGTCGGTGCTGCCGCTCGATACCTTCGTCGACGATCCGGCGCTGCGCATGGAAGTCGTCGGCGAGCCGGATACGATTCCGGCGGTGCAGCGCGAGGCGCAAGCTGAAGTGAACAGAGCGGAAGGACGCGACCTGCCTTTCGCTTCGATCGAACGTTTCGCGTTTTACGAGCGGGCGCGGCGTGCGTACTGCGTGATCGCAACCGGCGAACAGCGAGGCTATGGATGCTTCGTGTTCAAGAAGGGTGTGCTTCTCGCAGCGGACGCCCCGAAGGAAGTCCCCCTGGGGGGCGCCCTGAAGGAAGTCCCCCAAGGGGATCGCACATGAGCGCATCTGAGGAACGCAACGGACGCGTCGTCATCCTCGGCATCTATGTGACCGACCTGACGTTTCGCGCGGACCGCATGCCGCTGATCGGCGAGACGATTGCCGGCTCCGCATTCGCGATGGGACCCGGCGGCAAGGGTTCGAACCAGGCCGTCGCGGCCGCGCGCGCGGGCGCGCAGGTCGTGTTCTGCACCCGCATCGGCGACGACGCGTTCGGCTCGATCGCGCGCGCGACATGGAGCGCCGAAGGCATTGCAGCGCGCGCGACGGTCCTCAACGGCGTGTCGACAGGCGCGGCCCATATCTTTGTCGACGACATCACCGGCAAGAACGCGATCATCGTCGCGTCGGGCGCGGCCGGCACGATGACCGCCGCCGACGTCGACGCGATCGAGGCCGACATCGCCGCGGCGCGCGTGTTCGTCACGCAGCTCGAGCAGCCGCTGCCCGCCGCGCGACGCGGACTGGAAGTGGCCCGCAAACACGGCGTGATCACGGTGTTCAATCCGGCCCCCGCATTGCCGCTCGACGACGACATTTTCCCGCTGTGCGACTACATCACCCCGAATGAAACGGAAGCCACGGCGCTCACCGGCGTGCCGATCGCGAACGCCGACGACGCCCGACGCGCCGCCGATGTGCTGCTCGCCAAAGGCGTCGGCACGGTGATCGTCACGCTGGGTGAAGGCGGCGCGCTGCTGCATTCGGCAACGCAATCGGTGCTGGTGCCCGCGTATCACTGCGGTCGCGTGGTCGAGACGGCCGGCGCCGGGGACGGCTTCACGGGCGGTTTCGCCGCCGCGCTGGCGCGTGGCGAAGAGCCGATCGCGGCAATGCGCTTCGGTTGCGCGCTGGCGGGTATTTCGGTCACGCGTGCCGGCACGGCGCCCTCGATGCCGACGCTCGACGAAGTGAACCAGGTCCTAACGCAGCCATCGCCATCGTATTCGTAGCGCCATACGTCGCCAGCCGCATGGCTGGCTGTGCAGTCTGAAGGAGTTCGTCATCATCATGAAGTCCTCGTTTGCCAATGGAAAGCTGTTCGCCGACCGGCAACTGAATTTTCTGCTGATCGTCAACGTGCTCGTCGTGCTGGTCGCGACGTGGTTGTCGCATGGACAGTTCGTCGATATCGACAACCTGCAGTCGATGGGCGGCCAGTTGCCCGAACTCGGCCTGCTCGCGCTCGGCATCATGCTTTCGATGGTGTCCGGCAACGGCGGGATCGACCTGTCGGGCGTCGGGCTCGCGAACCTGTCGGGCATGGTCGCGGCGATGGTCGTTCCGCAATACGTCAATGGCGACAACTCGCCGGTGCTCTATACGTCGCTCTTCTGTGTGATCGTCGTCGTAATGGGGTTGCTTGGCGGCCTGCTGAACGGCATCGTCATCGCGCGGCTCAATCTCACGCCGATTCTCTGCACGCTTGGCACGCAGTTGCTGTTCACCGGCATTGCCGTGGTGCTCAGCAACGGCGCATCGGTACCTGTCGACTATGTCGACCCGCTGTCGGCGATCGGCAACGGTACGGTGTTTCAGGTGCCGATCGCGTTCTGCATCTTTATCGCGGCGATCGTGGTGCTCGGCTGGCTGCTCAGGCGCAGCCCGTTCGGCCTGCGCCTCTATCTGATGGGCACGAATCCGAAAGCGGCGTTTTATGCGGGCATTCCGCGTGTACGCATGCTGGTCACGACCTATGCGATGTGCGGCGTGCTTGCCTCGCTGGCCGGCCTGATCAGCGCCACGCACACGTCCAGCGCGAAATGGGACTACGGCAATTCATATCTGCTGATCGCGATCCTGATCGCCGTGATGGGCGGCGTGAATCCGGCGGGCGGCCACGGACGCATCATCTGCGTGTTCTTCGCCGCGACCGTGCTGCAGTTTTTGTCGAGCCTGTTCAACCTGCTCGGCGTGTCCCAGTTTTTTGGCGACTGCGCGTGGGGTTTCCTGCTGCTGCTTTCGCTTGCTTTCGCGGGCGGCGAACGGGTGCGCGCGATCTTTGGATTCGGCGGTACGGGTGGCAATCCGGCGGGCGGCGGTTCCGGCGGTTCGGCGCCGAGGCGCTAGCGAAGACATCCGCACCAGAAGGTTTTCAGTACGCGGCGGACATCGGGCCCTGGCTGTCCGCGACCGTGAACAGGGGCGACATCGAACGATAAAGGAGACATCGCATGAAATTGACTCGACTGGGTGCCGCGCTCGCAGCAGGCGTCCTGACGGTGGGCGTCGTTGCAGCGGCGCAGGCGGCAACCGACGAGACGATCGTCACGGTCGTCAAGGTGACGGGCATCAACTGGTTCAACCGGATGGACGACGGCGTCAAGGAATTCGCGAAGGACAACCCCGACGTGAAGGCGTATCAGACCGGCCCGGGCCGCGCCGACGCCGCGCAGCAGCTGAAGATCATCGAAGACCTGATCGCGAAGAAAGTGACCGCGATCGCGGTCGTGCCGTACGATCCGCCGACGCTGGAACCGGCGCTGAAAAAGGCGATGGACCGCGGTATCAAGGTGGTTACGCATGAGGCGGACAACGAGAAGAACACGATGGTCGACATCGAGGCTTTCGACAACACCGCATACGGCGCGGGTCTGAACGAGCGCCTCGCATCGTGCATGCACGACGAAGGCAAATGGGCCGTGCTGGTGGGCTCGCTCGGCAGCCGCTCGCAGGTGCAGTGGGCGGACGGCGGCATCGGCAACGCGAAAACGAAGTATCCGAAGATGAATCTGGTCGAGCCGAAACTCGAAACCAACAACGACGGCGAGCGCGCGTACGAAGTCGCGAAGGAAGTGCTGCGCAAGCATCCGGACCTGAAGGGCTTCCAGGGCTCGTCGTCGCTCGACGTGATCGGCATTGGCCGCGCCGTTGAGGAGGCGGGTCTGCAGGGCAAGATCTGCGTGTACGGTACGGGGCTGCCGACCGAAGCGGGCAAGTTCCTCGAAAGCGGCGCGATCAACGGCATCGCCTTCTGGGATCCGAAGCTCGCGGGCATCGCGATGAACAAGATCGCGAAGATGCTGCTCGACGGCAAGACGGTCGAGAACGGCGCCGACCTCGGCATTCCGGGCTACACGAAGGTCACGGTCGCGAAGGGTCCGGGCAAGGGCATCATCGTGCGCGGCCAGGGCTGGGTGAACGTCGACAAGTCGAACTACAAGCAGTATCCGTTCTGACCGGTGTCTCATGGCGTGCCCGGGCGGGCACGCCATCCAACCCGCGACTCACTGGCTTGCCATCATGAATCAAGACGTATCGACACCGCACTCTCCACCGTCGCAACCGTTTCTGGAAGTGGTCGGCGTACACAAGCGTTTCACCGGCGTGCATGCGTTGCGCGGTGTGAACCTGTCGTTCGAGCGCGGCCAGATCTATCACCTGCTCGGCGAAAACGGCTGCGGCAAGAGCACGCTCATCAAGATCATCTCCGGTGCGCAACCGCCCGACGAAGGCGAGCTGGTGATCGAAGGCGTGCGGCACGCGCGGCTCTCGGCGCTCGAATCGCTCGCGGCGGGGATCGAAACGGTGTATCAGGACCTGTCGCTGCTGCCGAACATGAACGTCGCCGAAAACGTCGCGCTCACGTCCGAGCTCGCCGAACACGGCGGCCGCCTCGCCCGCACGTTCGACCGGCGCGCGCTCGCGCGAACCGCCGCACGCGCGCTCGAAGCGGTAGGGTTACCCGGCACCGCGGAATTTCAGGCAACGCTGATCGAGCAGTTGCCGCTTGCGACACGTCAGCTCGTCGCGATTGCCCGCGCGATCGCGAGCGAAGCGAAGTTCGTGATCATGGACGAACCGACGACGTCGCTCACGCAAAAGGAAGTCGACAACCTGATCGCCGTGCTCGCGAATCTGCGCGCGCAGGGCGTGACGGTGCTTTTCGTCAGCCACAAGCTGGACGAGTGTTACGCGATCGGCGGCGAAGTGATCGTGCTGCGCGACGGCCAGAAAATGGCGCAAGGTCCGATCGCGCAGTACACGAAGGCGCAGATCAGCGAACTGATGACGGGTCGTCATCTGTCGAACGAACGTTATCGTGAAGGCAGTCTCGGGCAGGACGTCGTGCTCGACGTGCGCGGCTTCACGCGTGCGGGGCAGTTCAGCGAGGTTTCGTTCGCGCTGCACGCGGGCGAAATACTGGGCATCACCGGGCTGCTCGACTCGGGCCGCAACGAACTCGCGCGTGCGCTGGCGGGCGTCGCGCCCGCGCAGTCGGGGCAGGTCGTGCTCGATGGCAAGCCTGTCACGTTGCGCACGCCATCGGATGCAAAAAATCACCGGATCGGCTATGTGCCGGAAGACCGTCTGAACGAAGGGCTCTTTCTCGACAAGCCGATTCGCGACAACGTGATCACCGCGATGATTTCGAGCCTGCGCGACCGCTTCGGCCAGATCGACCGGGCGCGCGCGCAGACGCTCGCCGAACAGACCGTGAAGGATCTGCAGATCGCGACACCTGACGTCGACAAGCCGGTACAGTCGCTCTCCGGCGGCAACCAGCAACGCGTGCTGATCGGCCGCTGGCTTGCGATCGATCCGCGCGTGCTGATCCTGCACGGGCCGACAGTCGGCGTCGACGTCGGATCGAAGGACATCATCTACCGCATCATGCAGCGGCTTTCGCAGCGCGGCATCGGTATTGTCCTCATCAGCGACGACCTGCCCGAACTGCTGCAGAACTGCGACCGCATCCTGATGATGAAGAAAGGACGCGTCGCGAACGAGTATAAGGCCGACGCGCTGAGCGAAGCCGACCTGTATCACGCGCTGCTTTCGGAAGCGGCCTAGCTGGAACCCGAGGACGCACCCCGCATGAATTCCCGTGTTAATCAGACCATGACCACCCCAACCGTCGTCGAAATCGCACCCAAGGTCAAGCCGCCCAGCGTGCGCGCGAAGCTCGCGCGCAACCCCGAGTGGTTCACCGCCGCGCTGATCGTGGTGACCTGTTTGATCGTCGGTGCGATCAATCCGCGCTTCTTCCAGCTCGCGACGCTGTTCGACCTGCTGCATTCGGCCACGACGATGTCGCTCTTCGCGCTGGGCACGCTCGTCGTGCTGGCATCGGGCGGCATCGACGTGTCGTTCACCGCGATCGCCGCGCTGACGATGTACGGCATCACCAAGGCCGTGTTCGCGTGGTGGCCCGACGCGCCGTTTGCGCTGATCCTGATCACGGGCGCGCTCGGCGGCGTCGTGCTCGGCATCGTCAACGGGCTGCTGGTTCACCGGCTGAAGGCGCCATCGCTGATCGTGACGATCGGCACGCAGTATCTGTTTCGCGGTCTGCTGCTGACGTTCATCGGCACGTCGTTCTTCATGAACATTCCGCACAGCATGGACCGGTTCGGCCGCATTCCGCTGTTCTTCTATCACACGAGCGACGGCCTGCGTGCCGTGTTGCCGGTATCGGTGCTGGCGCTCGTCGCGGCGGCGATCGTCACGTGGTGGCTGCTCAACCGGACGATGATGGGACGCGGCGTGTATGCGATGGGCGGCAGTCTCGCGATCGCCGAACGGCTCGGATACAACCTGCGTGCGATCCATCTGTTCGTGTTCGGCTATACGGGCATGCTGGCCGGTATCGCGGGCATCCTGCATGTGTCGAACAACCGTCTCGCGAATCCGTTCGATCTGGTCGGCTCGGAACTCGACGTGATCGCCGCGGTGATCCTGGGTGGCGCGCGCATCACGGGCGGCACGGGGACGGTCGCGGGGACGCTGCTGGGTGTGGCGCTGGTGACGCTGATCAACAGCGTGCTCATTCTGATCGGCGTGCCGAGCACCTGGCAGAAGGTGATCATAGGCGCATTCATTCTGGTAGCCGGCACGCTCTTCGCGCTGCAACGCAAGCGCTGAGCGCTCCCGCCGGCGTGCCTGCTGCGCACGTTAAGCCCTGCTGTGCCTGTTGCGACGCGATCTGCCGTCGCAACAGCGGGCGCACTTACTTGCGCTTGCGGTGATCCTGGCCTTTCTCGGTGATGATCGAATCGAAGTCGTCGATCTGCGAGAAGCGCACCGCCTTCACCACGCCGAACTTGCTCATGTCCACCACGAGATGGCGCTCGACGGCGCTTGCCATCGCGGCCTGTTTCAGCGCGACCTCGTGAAAATTCCAGCAGGTCACGCCGCGTGCCGTATCCACGCCGCCCGCGGAAATAAACGCCTTGTTGATGCCCATGCGGCGCAGCACCTCCAGGCTTTCTTCACCCGCGAACGAATCGGACGACGGCACGTAGACGCCGCCTAGCAGGATCATCCGGACGTTGGGCTTGCGCCGCAGGATTTCCGCGACGTTCAGCGAATAGCACACCACCGTGACGTGACGCTCGACCGGGATCAGCCGCGCGAGGGTGGTGAGCGTCGTGCCGCAGTCGATAAAGAGCGTTTCGTTATCGCCGATCAGGCTCGCCGCGACCGCCGACGCTTCGGCCTTGGCCTGCGCGAAATGGTCTTTTTCTTCTTCGAGCGAGTAGCCGGCATTGTTCGGGACATCGGTGGCGCTGACGATGTAGCCGCCGAGATAGGTGAACCGCTCGGGACTGCCCGCGATATCGCGGCGGACAGTCATTTCCGAAACGCCGAGCAGGGTCGCGGCGTCACGCAGGCGCATCACGTTTTGCCTCGCCAGTGCATCGGCGAGGGCGCGGAGGCGGTCGGTTTTCAGCATGGAGGTCCTGGCGCGTAGCGTGGGTGCGCGTTATGTTTCGTTCGATTTCCTGAAAGAATTATAACAAGAGTTTCACCAGACGTTCATCGATAAACACGCTGATGCACGCTCAGAACCGCAGCCCGACGCCGGCTTCAATCACATCGGTATCGCGATCGTAGCGCGTGACGACGCGATTCCATGTCACCCGCGTCAGCCAGTGCTGGCCGAGCCGGTAACTCGCCGACACCGAAATGAGTCCGGAGACGCGGCCGTCGCCTGTCTGGTTTTGCGGAAGATCGTTGCGCTGCGTGATCGCGACGTAGGGGCCGATGCCGGCTGACAATGTCAGGCGATCGTCGAGGAAAGCACGGGTGCCCCAGAGCTGAACCGCGGCGCCGTCCCGACGCGGCTGGGAATTCGCGCCTTCGTGAATATACGAGGCGGTCACATCGACGTAACGCCACACGCCCCGCCTGTATTCCACGCTCGTGGCGAGAGCCGATTGCGAGCCCGCGCCGTTCAGGATCGTCTCGCCGAACAACACGGTGAGTTCGTTGTTCGTGACGTTCGATGTGCGCGGAGTGGGCCGCTGTCTCGGGCCGGGCTCGTCGTTCCCATCCAGTTCGTAACCCACGCCGAAGAGGAGTGCCGTCGTGTCGCGGCCGCCAAACACCTGGGCGTGATTGACCTGCATCTGGGCGATCCAGCGGCGATCGAAATACCAGGCCGCGCGAGCGCTCCACAATGCACCCCAGCCGTGCGTGTTCGAATAGTCCGCGCCGGCCTCTGCCGCGGTCGTGTCAAAGTAGCGGTAGGGCCCGACACCGGCCGACAGTTCGAGCCGGTCGTTCCACAGGGGCAGTCGGCCCCAGACCTGCACGGATGGGCCGTCGCGATGATGATTGGGTATGTGGCCTTCGTTCAGCCAGGAAAAACTCCATGCCGCGTAGCGTCCGAGCCCCTCGCGATAACTGCCTTCCCATGAATAGGAATTCGCGCTGTCACTGACAAGCGGCCCGGCGAGAAAGGAGAATTCCTGGGCGCTCGCGGGCGTCGAAAAAAAGAGGCAACCCCCGATCAGCAACGGGAGAGACAGGGAGGTGTATTTCGAAGGAGTTTTGTCCACGCGTGATATTGGATGTCCGAATTGGCTTCTTCCGTGATTCGTCGCGTACCAGGCCCAAGGGTATTGAAGGTCAGTCTTCCCATAGGCGATGTCGTTATCCTAGCATCGGCTGACGTTGCGACGCAGAACGCGCATTGGTTTGTCGCTGTCTGGGCGGTCAAGTTCGAGTAGCTGGCGTAGGCGGTCAGCGACGGCAGAATGTCGTACACGAGGCCCGCGGATGGCAGGAAGCCGGGATTCAACTGCATCGGTATGGACCAGTCGGAGACGTCGCAGGATCGACTGCGAGGGCGCCTGAAAGAACGCTTCGCGCGCGGGGGCACGAGCGTGAGCGGGCTCGCCAGTCTGGCGTTCCTGCGCGCAAACGCCGTATGTTCAGCGCGACTGTTCGCGCCATAAGTGAGTGGCGGCTTTCCCCGCGCAACGATGCCCTACCGGCTCCAGTTGCAATCGATCAACGCATGAACGTGGCGCCAGTCCTCCCAGTCGCAAAAGTCGAGCATCATGGTGCCGCACGGTTCCGAACGGGCCGCGAGTCGCCCCGCAAGCAGCTCGTGAATACCGCGATGCCGTGCATCGCCAGACGCCACGACGACCGGCGGTGCCGCCATTCCCGTGCCGCTGCAAAAGTTGATCACCCAGCGTTCGCCGCACAGACCTGGCGCGAGGTCCAGCAGCGACTCGATGGCGCGCCATTTGAAAGCAATCGATATCGGCACCGGCACGCGGAACTCGTCCTGGATGGAGAACGGCGCCACCACGTTGTCGATATCAAACGTCGCGTTGTCGGGCCACGCCGTCAGATCGATGCCGAGCGGCTTTTCGCTCGTGAAGCGCCGCAGTAGCACGATGCCGCCGCGTACTGTCTGTAGCAGCGGCAGTTCAGGAGCAAGGTGCCAGCGCACATCCGCGTGTCGCGCCACATACCATTCGAAGGTCGCGGCAAACGTGCGGGTGCAGTCACGCGCGGGCCATTCGTCCTTGACGGACATCACGATGCATTCGCCGGGATGATGCGCAAGAAACTGACCGCATGTCCGCACCACGTCGTCGAAAGCGAGGCCAAGCGGGATGCCACCGTGATGAATCGCAAAGCGATCGCGTTCATGGCGGCAGCGGATATCGAGGACCCGCACGCCATGGTGCAACTGATCGTCGAGCGTGGCATGTTGCGTGCGCGCGAGCCGGTCATCGACTGTGTAGGCGCACGTGTCGTGGCTGCCCGGCAAGGTCAGTGCGGAAAGCGAGCGGCTGCCGTCGATTGCCGACATCCAGTCAGCGGGCGAAACGGTGCGATCGGTGAGGGCAGGGCGCAAGAGAACCTCTGAACAGGCAAAGCGTCGGCTGCAACGGCGACATGGGGCTGGAGGGCGCTACTTCAACCCGCCCGAAAAGCCCTGCACCAGGTAGCGCTGCACATAGCCCGCGAGCAGAAGCGTCGGCACCGACGAAATCAACCCCGCGCTCATCAGTTCTCCCCAGTCGATGCCGTTCTCGGTCACATAGCCCGCCATGGCGAGCGGCAGCGTGAAATGACCTGGTGACGAGACGAACAGCAGCGCCAGCAGAAACTCGTTCCATGCAGTGATGAACACGAAGATGGCGGTGGCAACGAGACCTGGCGCGCAAAGCGGGATGACGATGAAGACGATGCGCTGGGCGAGGTTCGCGCCGTCGAGCGCCGCGGCCTCCTCGAAATCGATGGGCACGTCGCGCACGAACGGCAGCAACATCCAGATCGCCATCGGCAGCGTGTACAGCTGATACACGAGTATCAGCCCGAACAGCGAATCGAGCAGATGGAGCCACTTTGCCAGCGAAAACAGCGGTACGGCCACTGTAATCGGCGGCAGCAGCTTCAGTGCCAGCACGAGCATCAGGAACACCAGATCGAGCCGTGCGGGAAACGCTAGTCGCGCGAGCGCATAGGCGGCCGGAAAAGCCAGGGCGAGCGCGAGCAACGTGGCGCCCAGCGCGACCCACACCGAGTTCAGCACCGACTGGGCCATGCCGCTTTCCCACACCACCGCGAAATGCTCGAACGTGGGCGTGGAAGGCCACAACGCAAGCGGATGAGCGAGACGTTCCAGCGTGGGCGTGAAGGCCGCGCCAGCCATCCATACGCACGGCAGCAGCAGCACCGTCAGCGCACCGAGCCGCAACAGCCCGCGCACCGCGGCACCGGATGAGCGTCGCGCGAAACCCTGCAGGCGCGCGACCGGCATCACCGGTCGCGCTTGACGGCCGATTTCCATATGTATCCCGAGACCAGCACCGCGCATGTGACCAGCATCAGTACCGAAGCCGCGCTCGCACGTCCAACGTCGAAGAACCGGAAGCCCGTGTCGTAGATGTACGTCGACAGGGTCTCCGTGGCATTGCCTGGACCGCCGCCCGTCAACGCGTACACCTTGTCGAACAGCTTGAAGGTGTCGATCGAGCGCAGCAGCATGGCAAGGGCGACGTGCGGTGCAACGAGCGGCAGCGTGATGTACCGCAGGCACTGCCATTCGTTCGCACCGTCGCTGCGCGCCGCCTCCGTGATTTCAGGCGGAATCGACTGTAGCCCCGCGAGAATGACGAGGAATGCCATCGGCGTCCATTGCCAGACATCGACCAGCATCAGCGACCAGAGCGCGAGGTGCGGATCGGATAGCCAGGGCACTCGCGGCAGACCTGCCGCCGTGAGCAGCGCATTCAGGAAGCCGCTGTAATTGAGCCAGTTGCGCCAGATGGCGGAGCACACGAGCGTGGAGAGCATCATCGGCAGCACGGCGAGCGGCAACGCGATGCGCCGGCCCGGAAACGCGCGGACGAACAGCAGGGCAAGTGCGAGTCCGAACAGGACTTCAGCGATCGAAGCCACGATCATGAACTGGATTGTATTGACGAAACTGGTGGCGAACTCGCCGTCCGCAATGACCGATCGATAATTGGTGAGCCCGATGAACGCGCGATGCCCCGACGCGTAATTCACCGAGAAAAACGAATCGATCAGCACGCGTGCGACCGGGTAGAGCGCCAGCACGCCGAGCAGGAGCACGGCTGGACTCATCAGGACAATCAGCGGCAGATAACGTCGCGACCGGCTCATCGACCCGTCCCCACGGTTAGCTGCGCTGTCACTGCGATACAGCGTTGGCCTGGGCGATCTTCTGCGCGGCCTGATGCAGGGCTGCGTCGGGCGCGGCCTGCCCCGTCAGCGCGAGTTGCAACGCGTCGCCGAGAATCGCCTCGATCTGCTGCCAGTCCTTCACGCGAGGCCGCGCACGGCCCGCTTCGAGTGCCTTCA
This sequence comes from uncultured Paraburkholderia sp., assembly GCA_937917025.1. Classification (GTDB taxonomy): domain Bacteria; phylum Pseudomonadota; class Gammaproteobacteria; order Burkholderiales; family Burkholderiaceae; genus Paraburkholderia. The sequence continues at coordinate 4,882 of CALFSF010000234.1, read as the reverse complement.
GCTGGTCCGGATACCAGCGATATTGCTTGACGAGCGCCGGATTGGCGAAGACGCTCTTGCGCGTCGGCGGAATGCCGAGCACGGCAAGTTGCGTTTGCGTCGCCGATGAAGTCAGATAGGCGAGGAAATCCGCTGCCACCTTCGCATGCGCTGCACCTTTCGCGACGCCCATTTGCCAGATGCCGAGCATCGGCGCCGGCCCCTTGACCTCTCCGGGCGGAGGTTGCAGCGCGACCTGGCCGACGACGCGCGACTTCGCGGGATCGTCGAGCGCGGGCAGCCAGGCGGGCCACACTTCGATGGCCTGCGCGGCCGTGCCGCCCTGCAACGCGCCGCGCACTTCGCCGGCGCCATATACGTCGACGTCCTTCGGTGCCCACTTCTGGAGAGCGAGGAGCATCTTCAGCGGGGCCCGCGCCTGGGGCGAATCGCTCGCGCCCTTGCCGTTCGCGTCGACGACTTCTCCGCCGTACGCCCAAAGGATCGGCAGAAAACCGGTGACGACAGGGTTGCCCTTCGTGCCGCGAAACACGACAGCCGAAACGTTCTTGTCGGCTGTACCGATGGTCTGTGCGATTTTCAGCACGTCGTCCCACGTGCGCGGCGGCTGCAGGCCATGACTCGCCAGCAGATCCTTGCGATAGGCGAACAGTTCGACGTTGCCGACGATCGGCATCGCGTACAAGGTGCCCGTCGACGCGCGTCCCAGGGAGACCGTGGAGGGCACGATGTCCGCATCTGCGAGTGTGGCGGGCAGCGGCTGAAGCCATCCGTTGGCAATGAATTCGGGGGACCAGGTGTCGTCCATCATCACCAGGTCATAGGCGCGGGTGTCTTCCCGCAACGAGAGCTTCAGCTTCTGATAGAGGTCGTTGTTCGGCAGCTTCAGCAACTCGATATCGACGCCCGGGTGCAGTTTCTTGTAGCCGTCCACCACCTGCGCGAGCCCGCGGCCGTAGATGTCGTCCCGGCCTGCGATCACGAGATCCGCGGCCTGGGCTCCCACTGTGGCGATGGACAGGAAAACCGCGACAGAAGTTGCGCGGAGGCTGGCGAACAGCGTGGTCCACTGGATCATTGAAGCCATGGCTCTCGAATTCCTCTTGGGGATAGCGTATGTGTACGATGAGTCCAAAGCTGCTCACCCCGCTTTTTTTCATCGCGCTTCATCATGCAGAGTCGCGAAAAAACAGATGCCAGATGCGGCAGGGGATTGCAACACCCTATCATGACGAATATGTGTCAGCAAGCAGGGTTAAGGCGTAGCGTTCGAATCCGCACACGGCCATGATTGCAGCTTGAGAGGGCGCAAGTTTTCGCCCGGGCATTGCTGCGGGCTGGGATAAATGTCGCACCGGGCAATTGAAACGAGGCGATACGATGCCGTGATGAACGTCAAGGATATGAATCTGCTGTTCATGCCGATCGACACCGGCAAGACGGCGAGTGGAAGGGCGCTAACCGTGCTGAACCTGACGCGTGCAAGCGGCGACTCGTACCGCTATCACGTCGCGCAGCGCGAAGGCTATGCGGCCGTGCGTGCGCATTACCACTCGAACGAGAAGGGAAAACGCAAATCGGTCATCGTCGGCGGCGACAACAACAGGAATGTAAAAGTGCTGCCGGAAGAACTACGCAACGGAAGCCGAAGCGCGAGCGGCCGCCGAAACGGAGTTCGCCCGCACGCAGCGCAGTCAGGCGACCCTGTCTTATTCGCTCGCGCTCGGCCGGCCTGAGATTTTTCCCGAACTGCCGGTCACGGTGTCCGGATTCAAGCCTGAGATTAACCAGACGCTCTGGCTTGTGAAGGATGCGACGCACACGCTCGCCGACAGCGGCCTCGTCACGTCGCTCGAAATGGAAGTCCGCGACGATCCGACCACCGACCGGCACCGTTCACATTTCCGCAAAGGATAGCTCACGCGGACCAATATCTTATATTTTCTGCATTTCTGTGTGGCATAAAGCTTATATTTGACTTATAATCAACCCATGAACGAAATCAACTGGACGCCGAAAGCAACGAAACAAGTTGCGAAGCTCGACAGGCCGATGCGAATCACCATCATCGACGCCGTCGACGAGCTGGCCTCGATGCCGAACTGTCAGAACGTCAAGGCCCTGAAAAACCATGAATACGGTTTTCGCCTCAGAGTCGGGAATTACAGGGTTCTGTTTGATTGGGATGGCTCAATAAGGATTGTCGAAATTCAGGAAGTGAGGAAACGTGATGAACGCACCTACTAGCATTCAAACGATCAACGGGCCGGACGGGAAGCCGGCGTTTGTCGTTATCCCTTATGCGGACTACGTCGCACAGCACGCACACGACAATGATCTGATCCCTCATGAAGTGGTGCGCCGCGCGCTCGCTGATGACGTACCGCCGGCGCGCGCATGGCGCGAATACCTCGGCTTTACACAGGCCGAAGTAGCCGAACGTCTCGGCGTCAGCCAATCGGCGTATGCGCAACAGGAAGCAAGCACGCGCATGCGCAAAGGCACTCGCGAAAAAATATCGGCCGCGCTTGGCATCACGCCCGCGCAGCTCGATTTCTAGGCGTCTGCTCTAAAAGCATTGCTACATCGAGAAAAGCCCGCATTTGCGGGCTCAGACTGCTGACTAACCCCACGTTTTTCGGAGCGTGGGGTTTTGTTTTTCAGGCCGGGCGGGGCGCGGTGTAAAGCGCGAATTCTGGGTCCATCAAGGCTCGTAGTGCGCTGACGAGTCGCTGCAGGCAGCCGTAGGGTCGTTGCGGCACGCATAAACACGCCCGCAGGCGTGCCACCAGCAGGGCGATCTTCTTGATGTTCTGGGCCGCCGCGCCCAGCAGGCACTGCTCGGCCACCTTGCGCAGCCCACGCATCCTCGCGTAGCGATGCCCGTGCAACTGTTTCGCATCCGCGAAGCTGCGCTCCACGGTCTCCTTGCGACGCTTGTAAATGGCGTTGCCCCAGTCGGTCAGGCGACGCTCGTCGACCCGCTCCTTTGAGCGCTCCCACACGTGCCGAATGACCACCTTCACGTGGTTCGCGCTGCCCTTGCATTTCCCGCGAACCTCACAGGTGCCGCAGCGCGCCGGATCGGATCTGAACTCCTGGTAGCCTGCCCGGTTTGTGGTGCTGTAGGGCAGGGCAGCACCTGTCCCTGCGGGCACATGTATTCCTCGCGATACCGGTCGTACACGTAGTCGCGTTTGTAGAAGAACCCCGGCTTGTGGTTGGGCGTGCGATAGCCCATCACCCCATCAATACCCCGATCCTCCAGTCCCTGGCAGACCGCTGGCGTGAAGTAGCCCGCATCCAGCCCCACGGCCTGCACAGGGAAACCAAAGCGCTCGCGCTGCCTGTCCAGCCGAGCCAGATACGGCTGGCTGTCATGCACCGAGGCCGGTGTCACGTGGGTGTCAGTGATGATCGAATAGCGCGCGTCGACCGTGCGATGGTCCAGATAGAAGAAGCCCGTGGGCTTGTCGTCGCGCACCATGTAGCCACTGTCCGGGTCAGTGCGGCTGACCTTCGTTTCCTTGCCCTTGCTGCCTGCTCCCGGTGAACCCGGTGTGTCGTCGTCGCTGTCCTTGCTGTCGTGCGCCTTCGCCTCGTCGCGCCGCAGCGGCTTCTTGCCGTGCGCGGCACGGTCGGCATCGACCGCGGCATCCAGTGCGGCCAGATAGGCCGAAGGCGCCTGCTCAAGCTGTACCTGATCGAACTTCTTCTTGTTGGCGTTGGCCTTCAGGTGCGTGCTGTCGGTATAAAGCACCCGGCCCTCGACCATGCCGCGTCCGATCGCCTGCTCCACGATCGCGTCGAAGATCTCCTGGTAGACCGTCGTGTCCGTGAAGCGCCGGCGCCGGTTCTGCGAGAACGTCGAGGCGTCAGGCACCCGGTCGGTCAGCCTGAACCGCGCGAACCACCGGTAGGCCACATTGACCTGCACCTCGCGCATCAACTGGCGTTCGCTGCGCACCCCAAACAGGTAGCCGATGAACAGCAGCCGGAACATCACCACTGGATCGAGCGCCGGGCGCCCGTTATCCGCGCAGTACAGCTGCGCCACCTTCTCGCGGATGAATTCGAAATCCACCGCCGCGTCGATCTTGCGCAGCAGGTGGTCCTTCGGCACGAGTTCCTCGAGCGTCACCATCTCGAGTTCGTGTTGCAGGGGGGGCGGGCTCTTGAGCATGTCCCATTAAACGACAAAGCCCGGCGCCAGGCCAGGCTTTGAACTCATACTTTGTCAGCAGTCTGAGCCCCGCATCTGCCGGCTTTTTGTTACGCGTGGCAATCGCGCGTTATGTGTTCGGGTTGCAGTCTCGAATGATAGGGCTACCGATGATTTTTCCGTCGCCGCTGCACTTCCACGATATCTTTTGACCTTTTCTCAACGACGCGGCAACGGCCTCATATTCTTTGCCGAGATAGGCATGAACAGGCATGAATTCGTTTTTTGTTTTGAGCGTGACAACGATATTGTAGTGGTCAAGTAATCCTGGACACCCCCAAAGGGTATTTTTAAAAACTCGAAGCTTCGTACCGCGCTGGCGGCATTCCGTTCCTTGCCGAATGAATCCGTCGGCAGTTGTAAAAGTCGTCGATGTAGGCCTCGATGTCGCGCTCGGCATCAGCGTGATCGAGGTACCCCTTTGGATTGAGCCATTCGCTTTTCAGGCTTGCGAAATAAATAACGGCCCCTTACGCTAACGCAAGGGGCCGTTGTATGCAGTCGGAATGGACAGGACGGAGAACGGAGGGTGGTCAAGCCGCCAGAGGCAGGGAATCTGTGGTATTCGTACTATGTCTTTGGCGGCGTCGATAATTTGACATAAGATAAATTATCGAACATTTGGGTGTAGGGGCCAAGTTGTAATGTCCGCTTTTAGCC
>CALFSF010000233.1 GCA_937917025.1 uncultured Paraburkholderia sp. | reverse complement strand
GTGACGCTTGCTGCGCGAGCGGCACGGCCCGTAACCCCCGGCGACGGTCGGGCGCGACCCGGGCCGGAGATCAGGAAAACTCAGCCGCCCGTCTTGCAGGGAAACGCCTTGCCGAGCCCGAGCGACACCGCGGTACTCGCGTTGTAGCCGGCGACCATCGGATTCTCAGCGATGTATTTGCGCACGGCGTCGGTCAATTGCGCCGAACGCGCATCCTGCGGCAAACAGAAGTACTGCCCGACGCGCGGCCCGGTCGTGCCGCCGATCGCATCGATGGTGTTGAAGACGCCGTCCGCCGCGCCTTCGATATAGGCCGCGCACGCGCTGCGCGACGCCACGTCGGTCTTCGTGCACAGCTTGTTGAGGTCTCCCCCCGTGAACGCGGCTGCCGACAACGGTACGGCCAGCGCGCTTGCGCAAATCAAAGCCCGCAGCATGGTATCCCTTTTATGTGAGCGGTTTGAGGAGCTGCGTCGAGCGGTCGAGTCTTTGCCCGCCGCGCCGAAGCGCCCCGGATCGGCGCGGCACCGGCCGCCGCGCCAAGGCTGCTATTTTGCACTGTTTTACTGCGCTGCTGGGGCGCTGCCGCCCTGCTGTTGCTGCTTCTGCATCTGTTCCATGCGTGCCGTCAGCCCCTTGATCGCGTCCGGCTCCTTGTACTGCTTCGCGAAGTCGAGCGCGTTCAGGCCGATCTGGTTCTTCACGTTGATGTCGGCGCCGGCGTCGAGCAGCAGCTTCGCCGTCGAGACATGGCCGCCGCGCGCAGCCATCATCAGCGGCGTCGTGCCGTTCGGCGAGCCGGCGTCGACGTAGGCCGAATACCTGAGCAGCAGCGTGACGATGTCGTCGTGGCCGTTCGCGGCGGCGTAATGCAGCGGCGTCCAGCCCTTCTTGTTGACCTCGGCGCCCTTCGCGATCAGCAGCTTCACGAAGTCCATGTCGCCGTTCAGCGCGGCCATCATCATCGCGTTTTCGCCGGCCCGGTCGACGATCTCGACGTTGGTCTTCGGATTGTCGACGAGCGCCTGGCCGACCTGGTCCGACTTCTCGCGAGCGGCGAGCACGAGGAGCGGCATGCCCTGGTCGTCGGTCATGTTCGGATCCATGCCCTGCGAAAGCTGTTTCTGGACTTCCTTCACATCGTCGAACTTGACGGCCTTGATCATCGTGTCGGCGGGCGCGGCCTGAACCGGCAGCGCACCGAGCGCCATGCAGGCGAAACCGCCCGCGAGCGCGAGACGCGCCACGCCGCGCCGCAAGGCCGCGTGCGCGCGGTAGCCCGCCGGTGTGCGGGGGGCACCGGCATTGATCGATGATTGCGTCGGAATATTTTTCATGGGTTGCTTTATGAAACGTCCCTATCTATTTGATCAGTATGAATTTTTTCGTCAGGCGGATGCCGCTTGGGGAATCCTGAACAGACGGAAGAAATTCCGCGTCGTCGCGGCGGCGAGATCGGCTTCGGCCATTTCGCGTTGCTGCGCGATGAAGCGTCCGACATAACTTACGTACGCAGGTTCATTGGGTTTGCCGCGATACGGCACGGGCGCGAGGTACGGCGAGTCGGTTTCGATCAGCAAACGGTCGAGCGGCACACGGCGCGCGACGTCCTGAACCTCGGTCGCGCTCTTGAACGTGACGATGCCCGAGAGCGACACGTAGAAATTCTGCGCGAGCGCCTTTTCGGCGACGTGCCACGGCTCCGTGAAGCAGTGCATCACGCCGCCCGGGACGCGTGCGTTTTCCTCTTCCATGATGCGCAGCGTGTCTTCCCACGACGCGCGCGTGTGGACGATGAGCGGCTTCATCGTCGCGTGCGCGGCGCGGATATGCGTGCGAAACCGCTCGCGCTGCCACGCCATGTCGTCGATCGAGCGGGCTTCGAGGCGATAGTAGTCGAGCCCGGTCTCGCCGATCGCGACGACCTTCGGGTGCGCCGCCAGCTCGACCAGTTCGGCGAGCGTCGGCTCGCGCATGTCCTCGTGATCCGGATGCACGCCGACCGACGCGTAGACGTTGTCGTACGTGCGCGCGATCTCAAGCACCGAAGGCAGCGTTTCGAGGTCCACGGAGACGCACAGCGCGTGCGTCACCGAATGCGCGCGCATGTTCTCGAGAACCTGCGGCAGACGGTCGGCGAGGCCTTCGAAGTTGATGTGGCAGTGCGAGTCGACAAACATGGTGATGTCCTGCGGGTTGACGGTGGGCGCGGCGCTCAGCGTGGGCGTTTAAACGCGGGTTTAACGCGGGTTTAAACGCGATACTCAGGCCGCATGATCGAGCCGGCGGCCGAGGATCACGAGATCGCGCTCGACGCCGTCCAGCATCGCGACGCGCGGCAGCGTGCCCCAGTCGGCGAAGCCGAAGCTGTGGAAAAGCCGCATGCTGGGCTCATTGTGGCCGAACACGAAGCCGAGCACGGTATCGATCTTCAGCGCCGGCGCGGCTTCCAGCGCGGCGGCCAGCAGCTTCCCGCCGAGGCCCTTGCCGCGCGCGGCTTCGTCCAGATAGATGCTGACTTCGGCGGTGCGTGCGTACGCCGGCCGGCCGTAGAAGTCCGAAAAGCTGAGCCATGCGATCACGCGGCCGGCTTCCTCGACCACCCACAGCGGGCGTGCGTTCGGCCCGTGCGCGTGAAACCACGCGTGCCGGCTCTCGATGCTTACGGGTTCCAGATCGGCGGTGACCTGGCGCGACGGCACCGTCGAGTTGTAGATGGCAACGATGGCGGGCAGGTCGTCGAACGTGGCGTCGCGGTACGGAAGGCTCATGATTCTGGCAGTTTGAAAGAAAAAAATGCAGTCGGATTGACCGGGTAATAATGACTACGCAAACAGGTCGCGATAGCCCAGAAAGAGTTCTTCGAACACGAGGCGCGCGTTGAGCGGATGGTTCTCGACCGCGCGCTGGCGCGTCACCGTTTTCTGGAAGCGCGCGAACGCGTTGGCGTCGGCTGCGCCGGCGCAGCGCGCGAGCGCCGCAGACGCCGCCGGGAAATAGCGCGGCGCGCCCGCCGTGCGCTGCGCCAGCAGATCGTACAGCCAGCGCTGCAGCCAGCCGAGCACGAGCGGCACCGGCAGCTTCTGCAGCGTCTCGCCACACGCGAAGGCGTCGCAGTTCGGGCCGGCGGCCAGTTGCTTCAACGTCCAGTCGCGCAGCGCGCGGCTGTCGTCGCTCGCCAGCGCGAGCGCGGTGAGCGGCGCGCCGCCCGCTTCCGCAAGCAGCGCCGGCGCGTCGTCGACGCCCTGTTGCGCGAGCCACGCCGTCGCGACGTCCGGTGCCGGCGTGGTCATCGGCCACTGGCGGCAGCGGCTGATGATGGTCGGCAGCAGGCGGTCGATGCGCGCCGAGACCATCAGGAACACGACGCCGGCCGGCGGTTCCTCGAGCGTTTTCAGCAGCGCGTTGGCGGCGGCGACGTTGAGCGCTTCGGCCGGATACAGCACGACCACGCGCGCACCGCCGCGATGCGAACCGACGCCGGTGAAATCCAGCAGCGCGCGCACCTGTTCGATTTTGATTTCCTTACTGGGCGCGCGGGTCTTCTTGCCCTCGTCGGCATCGGCCTTGTCGGGTTTCGCTTCGTCGGACGCGGCGGCCGCGAAACCGGCTTCGGCGGCGAGCGCCTCGGGCAGCACGATCCGGTAGTCAGGATGATTGCCCTGCGTGAGCCAGTTGCACGCCACGCACGTGCCGCACGGCTCGCCGTTCGCGAGCGGCGCCTCGCACAGCAATCCTTGCGCGAGATGCTGCGCGAACCGCAGCTTGCCGATGCCGCCTTGCCCGTGAAGCAGCAGCGCATGCGGCCAGTGCGCGCGCAGCTGCTGCAGGCGGTTCCAGTCATCGGTTTGCCACGGATAGATCATGATTTGTCTTTATGTTCAATCGGTTAGCATCGCCTGCTCGCGTGGATCGCGAACAATGGGCAGCAATATAATGTGAAATTATATTTGTTAAAATTCAAATACTTGCGATCACTTCTTCAAGTTTTATCTGAATTCTGGGAATGCTCTGCGTGGAGTCGATCACCGCGAAACGATACGGCGCTTCTTCCACCCGGCGCAGGTATTCGGCGCGCGTGCGGTTGAAAAACGCCTCGGATTCGCTCTCGAAGCGGTCCGGCTCCCGCGCGGCGCTGCGGCGCTCGCTGGCGGTATCGGCCGGAATGTCGAAGAGCACCGTCAGATCCGGCTGGAAACCGCCCTGCACCCAGCGCTCCAGCGCTTCGAGCTTGTCGCGCGGCAGGCCGCGGCCGCCGCCCTGATAGGCAAAGGTGGCGTCGGTGAAGCGGTCGGAGAGCACCCAGTCGCCGCGCGCGAGCGCGGGCTCGATCACCTCGGCCAGATGTTCCCGGCGCGCGGCGAACATCAGGAGCGCCTCGGTTTCGAGGTCCATCGGCTGGTGCAGCAGAATGTCCCGCAGCGCCTCGCCGAGCTTCGTGCCGCCCGGCTCACGCGTCATGACGACCTCCCGCCCGCTGGCGGCAACCTTCTCCGACAGCCGGTCGCGGAACCAGGCGAGGTGGGTCGTCTTGCCGGCGCCGTCTATGCCCTCGAACGTAATGAATTTGCCCCGCACCATCATTGACCCCGGATGTATTTGTCGACGGCCTTGTTGTGGGCGTCGAGCGTGTCGGAAAAGATGCTGCTGCCGTCGCCGCGCGACACGAAGTACAGCGCCGTAGTTTGCGCCGGGTTCATCGCCGCCTGCAAAGACGCCACCCCGGGCAGCGCGATCGGCGTGGGCGGCAGGCCCCTGCGCGTATAGGTATTGTAGGGAGTGTCGGTTTGCAGATCGCGCTTCTTCAGGCGCCCCGCGTAATTGTCGCCGAGGCCGTAGATCACCGTCGGATCGGTCTGCAACGGCATGCCGACCTTCAACCGGTTCGCGAACACCGCCGCGACCATCGGCCGGTCGGACGCCCTGCCGGTTTCCTTTTCGATGATCGACGCCATCGTCAGCGCCTCGTACGGCGTCTTGAACGGCAGGCCCGCGGCACGCGTGCTCCAGGCTTCGTCGAGCCGCAGCTTCATCAGACGGTACGCGCGGCGGTACACCTCGAGGTCGCTGGTATTTTTGTCGAACAGGTAGGTATCGGGGAAAAAGAGGCCCTCGCCATTGCCGATCGACGCCTCCGGCGCGCCGATCGCCGTCATCAGGTCGGCGTCGGTCATGCCCGCCGTGTCGTGCTTCAGCGCGGGATTCGCGTCGAGTTCGGCGCGCATGTGGCGAAACGTCCAGCCTTCGATGATCGTCGCGACGTATTCGTTGACGTCGCCGCGCGCGATCTTCTGCAGCACCTCGTAGGGCGTGATGCCGGCCTTGAATTCATAGTTGCCGGACTTCAGCTGGCTTTGCAGGCCGAGTACACGGGTCATCAGCACGAAGAGTTCGGGCTCGACCGGCACGCCGCCGCGATTGAGCTGGCCCGTGACGCTGCGCAGGCTGCTGTGCGGCTTGATCGTGACGTCGAGCTGCGGGGTGCTGAGATCGATCGGTGTAGTGGCCCAGTGATATGCGCCGGCGATAGCGGCTGCCACCAGCGCAACGAGGATAACGCCGGCGATGAAACATTTCTTCAAAAGGGACATGCGTAACATGGCTGGGGTGGACCCCATATAATACTTGCTTGCCTAAGCTAAAGTCAGAATTGACTTCGACCGCGAATCCATGACTGCACCGCTCGCCTCCACGCCAGGCACGCCGGCAACGGCTCCTGCCGCTCCTGCTTCCCCCGCGCCCGTTTCGTTTCCGCGTCCCGCCGCGGCTGACTTCGACGCCGTGCTCACGCGCGGCGCGTTCATGCCGCTCACGCAATTCGGCGTGATCGACGCGACCGGCGACGACGCCGCTGCGTTCCTGCACGGCCAGCTCACCAACGACGCCCAGCATCTCGACGCCGCGAACGCACGCCTGTCGGGTTATTGCTCGCCGAAGGGCCGGCTGCTGGCGTCGTTTCTGACGTGGCGTTGCGGCGAGACCGTGCGCCTGCTGGTTTCGCGCGATATCCAGGCGGCCGTGCAGAAACGGCTGTCGATGTTCGTGCTGCGCGCGAAGGCGAAGCTCACCGACGCCACCGCCGAACTGGCCGTCACCGGTTTCGCGGGCGATGTGCGCGCGGCGCTTTCGCACGTGTTCGACGCGATTCCCGACGGCGTACACGTGCAGGTGGATGGTCCGCTGGGTTCGCTCATCCACGTGCCGGATGCGGCCGGACGTCTGCGCTATCTGTGGGTCGGTCCGAAGGCCGAAGTCGAGGCACGCCTGCCCGCGCTCGAAGAGAAGCTCGCGCGCGTGTCGCCGGCCGTATGGGACTGGCTCGATATCCGCGCGGGCGAGCCGCGCATCACGCAGCCGGTGGTCGAGCAGTTCGTGCCGCAGATGATCAATTTCGACGTGCTCGGCGGCGTCAATTTTCGCAAGGGCTGCTATCCGGGTCAGGAAGTCGTCGCGCGCAGCCAGTATCGCGGCACGATCAAGCGGCGTACGTCGCTCGCCAATGTCGCGGGCGAACTGGCTGCCGTCGCGCCGGGCATGGAGGTGTTCCATTCCGGTGATCCGGGCCAGCCGTGCGGGATGGTGGTCAACGCGGCGTCGGCGCCTGAAGGCGGCGTCGACGTGCTGGTCGAACTCAAGCTCTCCGCGCTCGAAGGCGGCTCGGTGCATCTCGACGCCGCCGACGGCCCCGCGTTGACCATCCTGCCGCTGCCGTACGCGCTGCCGGCCGAGGTCTGACGCTTTGACCGCGCCGCGCCGGTTGGCACCGGTTTGTTGGGACGGGCTCAAGGCGACACGCGCATGTGTCTGATCGTCTTCGACTGGCGCCCGCAGGCGTCGAGCGGCGCGCTTTTCACGCTCGCCGCGAATCGCGACGAATTCCTGCGCCGCACCGCCGATCCGATGCAATGGTGGGCGGATGTGCCCGGCCTGCTGGCGGGACGCGATCTCGTCGGCGGCGGCACGTGGCTGGGCATCACCCGTGACGGCCGGTTCGCCGCGCTCACCAACTATCGCGCGCCGCACGAAATGCGCCCCGATGCGCCGACGCGCGGCACGCTCGTCAGCGACTGGCTGTCCGGCATGCGTCGCGAGCGCGGTGCGCCGCTGGATTACCTGCGACAGGTCGCGCGCACCGGCGATATCTACAACGGTTTTAACCTGCTGGTCGGCGATTTTTCGCGGCGCGAACTTGGCTGGTACTGCAATCGTTCGGATGCCGCACCCGTGCTGCTCGAAGCCGGCACGCACGGCATTTCGAACGCGGTGCTCGACACCCGCTGGCCGAAACTCGTGAAAAAGCGTGCTGAACTCGCCGCGTTCGTAGAAGACGGCGAGGCGCCGTCGCTCGCGCAACTGATCGGGATGATGCGCGACCCGCGCCTCGCCCGCGACGACGAACTGCCTTCGACGGGCATTCCGCTGGAACGGGAACGCGCGCTGTCGGCCGCGTTTATCGACACGCCCGAGTACGGCACGCGCGGGACGACCGCGTTGCGGGTAGGCGTCGCCGGCAATATGCTGACGGTCGAAGCCACCGAGCGCAGCGACGACAACGGCTCGCACCGCGTCACGCGGCCCGGCGATTTCGAGCGCGCTTACACCTTCGACATCGCCGGCTAGATCGCGCTGCTTGCGCCGCCGCGTCAGTCGTCGTCCACGCCGAACGCATGCCGCAGCGCCGAAGCCGCATCGGCATGCGCGGTGGCCACATCCGGCACGAAACCGCCCATCTTGAAGAACTCGTGGATCATGCCCGCGTAGATTTTCAGCGTGACGACGTTGCCCGCGGCGCGCAGCTTGTCGGCATAAGCCACGCCTTCGTCGCTGAGCGGATCGTATTGCGCGGTCGCGATCCACGCGGGTGCGACGCCATGAAAATCCGGACCGGTGTGCGAATCGCCGTAGCCCTCGCGTCCGTCGAGCGGCGCGAAACGCCAGTCGTCGCGATCGGCGGCGTCGCGCACGTACAGTTCGAAAAACCACTGGATCGTTTCGCCCGACAGCAGAAAACCGTTCGCGAGCCGCGCATGCGAAGCGGTCTGCTGATGACCGGTCGCGCCGGGATAGATCAGAAGTTGCAGCGCGAGCCGGATACCGGCATCGCGCGCCAGCACCGCGCTCACGGTCGCGAGCGTGCCGCCCGCGCTGTCGCCGCCGACGGCCATCCGTTCGGGATCGATGCCATACAGCGCCGCGTTGGCGTGCAGCCACATGAGCGCATCGAACGCATCGTTGACCGCGGTCGGGAAGCGATATTCCGGCGCGAGCCGGTAATCGACCGACATCACGACGCATCGGCCGTCGCGCGCGAACATGCGGCACAGCGCGTCATGCGTATCGACGCTGCCGACGGTAAAGCCGCCGCCGTGAAAATAGACGAGCGCCGGCGCGGGTTCGGCCCAGACCGGCTCGACGGGACAGTAAAGACGCGCGCGAACCGATGCGCCGTCGCGCACCGGCACCGCGAGGTCCTCGACGCTGAACATCGGCGCGCCTGCAATCTCGAGAATCGGCGCGCTGCGTTCGTAGGAAGCGCGCGCCTGCTGAGGCGTGAGCGTGTGGTATTCGGGGCGTTTCGCCTTCGCGATCATCTCAAGCACTTGCTTGATCTTCGGATTCAGCGGCATCGGACGTCAACGCGGCGCGCGTGCGCCGCTCGCGGGAAAAGAGCGCCGTATGATGCCATGAAGCCGTCGCCGGGGCTTTCGCGTGATGCCGCGAGGCTCAGCCCACGTGTTTCACTTCGGGTTTGAGCGACAACGGATCGGTCGGATTGCGCTGCTGCTCGATATCCTCGTGACGCAGGCGCACGGTGTCGAGAATGCCCGGGTGCGTGAGCAGGTAGAAGCGGCCCGCCGCGATGCCTTCGAACGTGAGGTCGGCGACGTCTTCCGCGGTCCGCTTGCCCGACTGCACCGCGCGATGCAGTTGCCTGTCGGCGGCGAGCTGCGAGCGCGTCGGCGCGGCGTCGTTGCGCAGCGTGTCGGGACGCGTGCGCTCCGCATCGGCGATACCGGTCGGTACGAACGCCGGACACAGCAACGAGCATCCAACCTGGCCGCCCGCGAGCTTGAGGTCGTGATAGAGCGTCTCGGTCAACGACACCACCGCGTGCTTCGACGCGTTGTACACGCCCATCGCGGGCGGCGACAGCAGCCCCGCAACCGAGGCCGTGTTGACGATATGCGCCGGCTCATCCTGACGCAGCATGATCGGCGTGAAGACGCGCACGCCGTGCGCGACACCCATCACGTTCACGTTGAAGACCCACGCCCAGTCGTTCGCGCTGTTTTCCCACAGAAAACCGCCCGCGCCGACGCCCGCGTTGTTGAACAGCAGATGCACCTTGCCGAACGCATCGAGCGCGGCCATCGCGAGCGCTTCGATCTGCGACGGATCGGATACGTCGGTGGGCACGCCAACCGCATCGGCGCCGCCGGCACGCAACGCGTCGACGGTCTGCGCCAGCGCGTTCGCATTGACGTCGGCCAGCACGAGCTTCATGCCGAGCGCCGCGCCCTTCTGCGCGAACGCGCGGCCAAATCCACTCGCCGCACCCGTGATCACGGCGACTCTTCCATCGAACTGAAACATTGTTCTCCTCGCGTTTTTATCGTGTGGGTCCGCGCCGATCCGTCACCCGGGCGGGCCCGCCTGCTGCAATGTCTGATCAGATCAGCTTGACGAGCTGCTTGCCGAAGTTCCTGCCCTTCAGTACGCCGAGGAACGCTTCCGGTGCGTTTTCGAGGCCCTGTGCGATGCTCTCGCGATAGTGCAGTTGCTTCTGCGCGACAAGCGTGCCGAGCTGCTTCAGCGCCTGCGGCCACACGTCCATATGTTCGCTGACGATAAAGCCCTTCACGAGCAGCCGCTGCGTGAGCAGCAGCGCCGGCTGTTTGAGCGGCTTGGGCTCGCTGTCGTAGCCGGAGATCATCCCGCACAGCGCGATGCGTCCAAATGCATTCATCCGCGCGAGCGTCACGTCGAGCACTTCGCCGCCGACGTTTTCGAAGTAACCGTCGACGCCATCCGGCGTGACCGCTTTCAGGTCTTTGTACAGGTTGCCGGCCTTGTAATCGACGCATGCATCGAAGCCCAGTGTCTCGACGACGTAGCGGCATTTCGCGTCGCCGCCGGCAATGCCCACCGCGCGACAGCCCGCGAGCTTCGCGAGTTGCCCGACGACGCTGCCAACGGCCCCGCTCGCCGCGCTGACGACAACCGTTTCGCCCGCTTTCGGCGCGATGATCCTGTTGAGCCCGTACCACGCCGTCACGCCCGGCATGCCGACCGGTCCGAGATACGCTGAAAGCGGCACATGCGTCGTATCGACTTTCTGGAGGCCCTTGCCATCGGACGTGCCGAATTCCTGCCAGCCGAACATCCCGACGACCCTGTCGCCCGCCGCGAAATCCGGATGCTTCGACTCCACCACTTCACCCGCCGTGCCGCCGATCATCACCTCGTCGAGCGGTTGCGGCTGTGCGTACGACTTGCTGTCGTTCATGCGGCCGCGCATGTACGGATCGAGCGACAGATAGTGATTACGCACGCGCACTTCGCCACTGGCGAGCTGCTTCAACGGCGTTTCGACGAGCCGGAAATTGTCCACCGACGCCGCGCCCTGTGGCCGGGACACGAGCAGGATCTGACGATTGACTTCAGCCATGAGGGCGTCTCCGTAATGTGTATTAGTCGATGTGTGCGTGAACATGCGTGAACGTGCGCGATGAAGTGCCGCGCTCAGCCGTCGCTTGGGCCCGGCGTCGCTGTCGGATCGCTGCGCATGCGTTGCTGCTTCACGTCGCGGCCCACCGCGAGACGGCGCATGTATTTGAACGTGCCGAGTGCTTTCGCGACGAAGTGACCTTCAATGTCACGGATCTCGCCTTCGCAATATGCCATGGTGGTCGAGCGGTGCAGCACGCGGCCGGTGGCGCGCAGCTCGCCCCGGCCCGGCTGCATGAAGTTCACTTTCATCTCGACGGTAACCACGCCGACGCCATCGCCCGCGACGCTGCGCGCGGCCATCGCCAGCGCCACGTCGGCGAGTGTCATCGTGACGCCGCCGTGCGCGACGTCCCACGTGTTCAGCAACTGCGGCTGCAGCGGCAGCACCACTTCGCTCACGCCATCCACCGCCGAGACGAGCTTCGCGCCGAGATGATCGACAAACGGGCTTTCGATCATCGGCGCGGCGTGCGGCGGCGCTTCGCCGCCGGGTTGACTCGCTTCAGTCATCGCCGCGCGTCACAGGACGAAATCGACGCATTGACGCGCTTCGCGCACCGCGCCGACGAAGCCCTTCAGCGCCTCGTGCGTGGGGTGAACCTGATAGGCGTCGAGCGCGGCCTTGTCGGCGAAATCGGAAATGAGCACGACGTCATACGTCGATTCGAGGCCGGGCTTCGCGATGCCGACTTCAAGGCTCAGGATGCCCGGCACGATATCGCGGCAGCCTTCGAGTTTTTCCTTGAGTTTCAGCGCGTTTTCGTCGCGGCTCGCGCCTTCGGCGGAGTCCTTCAGCTTCCACATCACGATATGACGGATCACGGTTTCACCTTGCTTGAGTTGAAACCATCAAGCCTATCAAAATAACAGCCTGTCCTGGTCGCAATCTCGCGTGAGCCGCGCGCGGAAAGCGCCTGCCGGACCCCTAAAAGCCCGTTCATTCGATGCTGACGTGAAATACGGTCGCGTGCACGTCTTTCAGCAGCGCGCGATGGCCGAGGCCGCCGTGGTTCAGCGGACGGTACGCGCCGGACACCAGCAGCCGCGCGACCGTGCCCGCGCGCCGCACCATCGGGGTTGCCGCGCCGTACAGATCGGCGCGGCGGCCGAGCCGCTCGCCGAGCGCGCGGTAGTACCGCGCGGCGGCCGCGGCGCGCTCGCGAACCGGGAGCGGCGCATCGCGCGAGACGTCGCGCATCTTGTCGGCGCGCCCGAACGCGGCGTTCGCCATGCGCCGGTAATGCGTGGCGCCCGCGACCTTCGACATCTTGACCTTTGCGCCGACGTCGCGATCCGGCGCGACGCCGCAACTGTTCGCGCCGTGCTGGCGATACAGCACGAGCGCGTCGTCGATCGCCGAGATCTTGCCGAGCGACGTTGCGACGAACCACGCCCACGTGTCGTGCGACATCGGAAAGCCGGGGTCGATCGGATGTTCGGGACGCTCGCGCCAGTCGATGTAATCGTAGATCGCGCGCCGCACGACCGTCGACATGCCGAACAGCACGTACCACGGGTTCGTCGTCAGCGGATCATGGACGCCGCGATACGACCAGTGGCTCGCCGTGTTGTCGTCGCGCTCGTTCAGCTCGCCGTTCACTACTTTCACGCCGTGAACCACCAGCATCACCTCCGGGTCCGCGAACTCACGTGCGACGCGTTCGAGCTTGTTGTCGGCCCAGACGTCGTCCTGATCGCAAAACGCGACGAAATCGCCGTCGCATAGCGAGATCGCCTTGAAAAAATTCGCGTGAAAACCGAGACGTTCGGCGTTGCGCACGACGCGCACCGGAAACGGCACGCGACGCGCGAAATCCAGCGCGATGTCGGCGGTACCGCTGTCCGGGCTGTCGTCGGTGATGACCAGTTCGTAAGGGAGAAGCGTCTGGCGAGCGATACTGTCCAGCTGCTCGCGCAGAAAGCGTTCCCCCTTGTAGGCAGCCATCGCGATCGAAATTTTCATGGCGGGTCCATTGCGTAAGGGTCGAATGAAAAGCGGGAACACAGCTTCTCCACTTTGACGCCTGTCAGCCTAGCAGCCCCGCATCGAACGTAATTCCGTGGAAATTAAAAAAAATAATTCGAAGAACGCGCAAATGCGGGCCTGATACGAGTGACGGCGCAAACCCGCGCCGCCATTCGTCTTCGCCGCATCAAACGACTTCGAACAGCCCCGCCGCGCCCTGCCCGCCACCGATGCACATCGTCACGACGACGAGCTTCGCGCCGCGCCGCTTGCCTTCGATCAGCGCATGACCCGTCAAACGCGCACCGGACACACCGTACGGGTGACCGACCGCGATCGCGCCGCCATTCACGTTCAGGCGGTCCATCGGGATGCCGAGCTTGTCGGCGCAGTACAGCACCTGCACCGCGAACGCCTCGTTCAACTCCCACAGGTCGATATCCTCGACCTTGAGGCCGGCCTGTTTCAGCAGTTTCGGCACCGCGAACACCGGGCCGATGCCCATTTCGTCCGGCTCGCAGCCGGCCACCGCGAAGCCGCGGAAAATGCCGAGCGGCTGAAGCCCCTCGCGCTCGGCGACCTTCGCGTTCATCACCACGCACGCCGACGCGCCATCGGAAAACTGGCTTGCGTTGCCGGCCGTGATCACGCCGCCTGGCATCGCCGTGCGAATCTTCGACACGCCTTCGAGCGTCGTGTCGGCGCGAATGCCCTCGTCGGCGGCAACCGTGACTTCCTTCGTGTACATGCGGCCCGTGGCCTTGTCGGCGACGCCCGCGAGTACCGTCATCGGTACGATCTCGTCCTTGAAGCGGCCGGCTTCGAGCGCGGCCGCGGCGCGCTGCTGCGACTGCACGCCGTATTCGTCCTGACGCTCCTTCGAAATCGAATAGCGCTTCGCGACGTTTTCGGCGGTCTGCAACATCGACCAGTAGATTTCCGGCTTGTTTTTGCTGAGCCAGCCTTCGGCCAGCATGTGGCGGTTCATTTCGTTCTGCACGCACGAGATGGATTCCACGCCGCCCGCGACGAACACGTCGCCTTCGCCCGCGATCACGCGTTGCGCGGCAAGCGCGATCGTCTGCAGGCCCGACGAGCAGAAGCGGTTCACCGTCATGCCCGGTACGCTGACCGGCAGGCCCGCGCGCAATGCGATCTGGCGCGCGATGTTGGCGCCCGTCGCGCCTTCGGGATTCGCGCAGCCCATGATCACGTCCTCGACGCGCGCCGGGTCGATTTTCGCGCGCGCGACGGCGGCCTGCGTTGCGTGGCCGCCCAGCGTCGCGCCGTGCGTCATGTTGAAGCCGCCGCGCCACGATTTGGCAAGACCCGTGCGGGCGGTCGATACGATTACGGCGTCAGTCATGCAAGTCTCCTGCTTCCAGTGTTTGTTTGCGGTTCGCGAGGCCGGCCCGGCCTCAGGCCAGTAGCGCGGCGGCCTGCATGCGAGTCACACCCGCATTGCGCAGATCGCGCCAGGCGGCGTCGAGCGAACCATTCAGATCGATTGCGCGGGATGCGTCCTCGATTACCGCAACGTCGAATCCGGCGGCCCGCGCATCGAGCGCGGACCACGCAACGCAATAGTCCGTCGCGAGGCCGCAGCAATAAACGCGCTTCACGCCCGTGTCGCGCAGATAGCCCGCGAGGCCGGTCGGCGTCGTGCGATCGGCTTCGAGAAAGGCCGAGTAGCTGTCGACGTCGACGTGATGCCCCTTGCGGATCACGAGCCGCGCGTGCGGCACATCGAGATCGCGATGAAGCGCTGCGCCCGGCGTGTTCTGCACACAATGCACGGGCCACAGCACCTGTTCGCCATACGGCAGCGCCATCGTTTCGAACGGCGTGCGGCCCGCGTGATTCGCGGCGAACGAGACATGTGAAGCGGGATGCCAGTCCTGCGTCAGCACGACATGGCTGAACGCACGGGCGAGCCGGTTCACCACCAGCACGACCTCGTCTCCATGCGCGACGGCCAGTGCGCCGCCAGGCATGAAATCGTTCTGCACGTCGACCACGAGCAACACTTCGTCCGCGCCCTTCATTCCGTTCTCCGCTTGACGTGTCGCGTTCAGCCGTTAAAGCCGCGTCCTTTCGCGGCAAGCTCGACAATGCCCGGCGCGATCTGCCACGCGTCGCCGTTCGGGCGCGAAGCGTAGCGGCGAATCGCGCGCTCGACGTTGTAGAGACCGACGGTGTCCGCATACAGCATCGGACCGCCGCGCCACAGCGGAAAGCCGTAGCCGGTCAGATACACCATGTCGATGTCCGACGCCTTCGACGCAATGCCTTCTTCGAGAATCTTCGCGCCTTCGTTCACGAGCGCGAACACCAGACGTTCGACGATTTCCTCGTCGCTGATCTTGCGGCGCCCGGCGCCCACGTCCTTCGAGAACGCGACGATCATCTCCTCGACGAGCTTCGACGGATGCGCGGTGCGGTCGCCCGCCTTGTAGTCGTACCAGCCGCCGCCTGTCTTCTGGCCGAAGCGCCCCGTCTCGCACAGACGGTCCGCGATCTTCGAGTAATGCATCTCCGGGTGTTCCAGATAGCGGCGCTTGCGGATCGCCCAGCCGATGTCGTTGCCCGCCAGATCGCTCATGCGGAACGGGCCCATCGCGAAGCCGAACTTTTCGATCGCGCGATCGACCTGCGCGGGGAGCGCGCCTTCTTCGAGCATGAAGAGCGCCTGACGGATGTACTGCTCGATCATCCGGTTGCCGATGAAGCCATCGCACACGCCCGAGACCACGGCGGTCTTCCTGATCTTCTTCGCGATCTTCATGACGGTGGCGAGCACGTCTTTCGACGTGTCCCGGCCGCGCACCACTTCGAGCAGCTTCATCACGTTGGCCGGGCTGAAGAAGTGCATGCCGACCACGTCCTGCGGACGCTTCGTGAACGCGGCGATCCTGTTCAGATCGAGCGTCGACGTGTTCGATGCGAGAATCGCGCCTTGTTTTGCCACTTCGTCGAGACGCTTGAACACCTGCTCTTTCACGCCGAGCTCCTCGAACACCGCTTCGATGATCAGGTCGGCGTTGCCGAGGTCTTCGTAAGAAAGCGTCGGCGTGATCAGCGCCATGCGCTGTTCGAGCGCCTCGGGCGTGAGCTTGCCTTTCTTGACGGTGCCTTCGTAATTCTTGCGAATCGTCGCGACGCCGCGATCGAGCGCGTCCTGCTTCGTTTCCAGCAGCGTGACCGGCAAACCCGCGTTGACGAAGTTCATCGCGATGCCGCCGCCCATCGTGCCGGCGCCGATCACCGCGACCTGGTGGATGTCGCGAACCGGTGTGTCGGAAGGCACATCGGGAATCTTGCTCGCGGCACGCTCGCCGAAGAACGCATGACGCAGCGCGCGGCTTTCGGGCGTCTGCACGAGCGACACAAAACACTCGCGCTCGAACGCGAGGCCTTTGTCGAAGCCGTTTTTCACGCCGGCTTCGACTGCGTCGATGCACTTGTGCGGCGCGGGGAAATTCTTTGCCACACCTGCAACGCCATTGCGCGCGAACTGGATGAAGCCCTCGGCGTTCGGATGCTCGATCTTGCGGTCGCGCACACGCGGATGCGGGCCGGCCTGCGCGCCGACCTTGCGTGCGAACGCGATCGCGGCTTCGAGCAGATCGCCTTCGACGACTTCATCGAAAAGCCCCGTGCCCGCGAGCTTTTCCGACATGACGGGCGCGCCCGACACGATCATGTTGAGCGCGGCTTCGAGACCGATGGCGCGCGGCAGACGCTGTGTGCCGCCCGCGCCCGGCAGGATGCCGAGCTTCACTTCGGGCAGCGCGATCTGCGCGCCCGGCGCGGCGAGACGGTAATGCGTGCCGAGCGCGAGTTCCAGACCGCCGCCCATCGCGACGCTGTGAATCGCGGCGACGACCGGCTTCGTGCTGCCCTCGACGACCTTGATCGCCGTGGCGAGCGTCGGTTCCTGGGTGGCTTTCGGCGTATTGAATTCGGTGATGTCCGCACCGCCGGAAAACGCCTTGCCGGCGCCCGTCAGCACGATCGCGGTAACCGACGCGTCGCTCAGCGCGCGTTCGATGCCTTCCACGATACCGGCCCGGGTCGACAGACCGAGACCGTTGACGGGGGGATTGTTGAGCGTGATGACGGCGACGCCGTCACGGGTTGTGTAATCCACTGCCATGTGCCTGCCTCCATGCGCCTGGCTGCGCGAAAATTGCCTGCCGGCTCATCGTCCGACGTGTCGTCGAACTCATTGTCCGATATTCCAGGATCAGGAGCAGAATACACAAAAAAGCACGCTCGTTCAATTTATTGCGACACGGGGTTTGCCCGTAGATGACCCGCGTCGCGCGCCTTTCGGGAACGTGCCAGCGCGACGCGAGTGTGAGGTCCGTCGTCAGGACGGTTCCGGAAAGGGACAATGCGGAACATCGAGCGCCGAGGGCAGGATATGCGTGCGGAACTGTTCGCGCAGCCTGAGCTTCTGGAGCTTGCCGGTCGCGGTGTGCGGCAGTTCGTCGACGAACGCGACGTCATCGGGAATCCACCACTTCGCGACCTTGCCTTCGTAGTACGCGAGCAGTTCGTCGCGCGTGACGTCCATGCCCGGACGCTTCACGATCACGAGTAGCGGCCGCTCGGTCCACTTCGGATGCGCGCAGGCGAGGCACGCCGCTTCGGCCACCGCCGGATGCGCGAT
>CALFSF010000232.1 GCA_937917025.1 uncultured Paraburkholderia sp. | reverse complement strand
CCAGCCGGTACCGCTCGGCGCAGTCATCGAGCTCGTGCCCGACCTGCTGCCCGAGCAGCTCGCGTTCACGCCCGAGCCGGTGCCGCTCGACGTCGTCTACGAAGACGACGCCATCCTCGTCATCAACAAGCCGGCCGGGCTGGTGGTGCATCCGGCGCCCGGCAACTGGAGCGGCACGATTCTCAACGGCCTCCTGCATCGCTACGGCGAGGCGGCCGCGGGCCTGCCGCGCGCGGGCATCGTGCATCGGCTCGACAAGGAGACTTCCGGGCTGATGGTCGTCGCGCGCACGCTCGAGGCGCAGACCGATCTCGTGCGCCAGTTGCAGGCGCGCACGGTGAAGCGCCGCTATCTCGCGCTCGTGTGGGGCAACATGCCCGAAACCGGCACGATCGACGCGCCGATCGGCCGCGATCCGCGCGAACGCACGCGCATGGCCGTGGTCACGAGCGCGGCGGGCAAGGCCGCGCGCACGCACTTCCGGCGCATCGATTCGACGGTCTGGGAACGCCAGCCGGTGTCGGCGATTCATTGCGACCTCGAAACCGGCCGCACGCATCAGATCCGGGTGCATTGCGCGCACATTGGCCACCCGCTGCTCGGCGATCCGGTGTACGGACGCGCCCGCGGCAAACGCTCGGTGACGCCGCTGCCGGACGGTTTCGCGCGCCAGGCGCTGCACGCGTGGCGTCTCGGGCTGATCCATCCGGAGACGGGCCGCTCGATGCAGTGGCGCGCGGACGTGCCGGACGACATGGCCGCGCTGTCGGCGGCGCTCGGCCTCGGCCGCGACGACGAACGCGCATTCGACGACGAATACGGCGAGGAATTCGACAGCTACGACGACGCTGACGGCAGCGATGACGATGACGAAGACGATGCATCGGCCGGCCTGCCGCACGGCGGCGACGAAGACACGGACGACGAAAGATGAGCGCCTCCGGACTGACACTTGCCGACGTACTGCAACCCGCGTGGCGCGTCTCGCCGCGCGTGCGCGCGCTCGTCACGACGCGTAACGGCGGCGTGAGCCAGCCGCCGTTCGGACGCTGGGCCGATGGCGTCGACGCGCCTGGCGGCCTGAATCTGGGCCGTCGCGCGGGCGACGATCCCGACGCGGTCGAAATCAACCGCACGCGTCTTCTCGCGCTGACCGGCGCGCCGGCCGCGTGGCTCGAGCAGATCCACGGCGCGCAGGTCGTGAATGCCGCCGACGTGCTCGAAGGCGCCCGGGAAGGCGCGGCGCCCGTGCGCGCCGACGCCAGCGTGACAGACCAGCCGGGCACGATGTGCATCGTGATGATCGCCGACTGCATGCCGGTGCTGCTGTGCGATGCGAACGGCCGCGCGGTCGGCGCCGCGCATGCGGGCTGGCGAGGCCTCGCCGCCGGCATCGTCGAGAAGACGGCCGCTCGCGTCGCGCAACTCGCGGGAAGCGGGCTCGAAGGATTGCATGCATACCTCGGCCCGTCGATTGGACCGAACGCATTCGAGGTCGGGGCAGACGTGCGTGACGCCTTCATGAACGGTGTCGACGGTGCGCAACGCGACGCTACGTCGAAGGCATTCGTGCCGCGCGCCGAACAGCACGGTAAATACCTCGCCGATCTTCCGGCACTCGCACGCATCCGTTTGAACCAGATCGGCGTGACGCGGATCACGAGCGCCGATGCCTGTACCGTGACTGAACGATCGCGTTTTTATTCCTATCGGCGCGATGCCGAAACGGGACGCATGGCGGCGATGATCTGGCTTGCCGATCGAGCTGGTTGAGTGTCAGGCGAACGGATCGAAAGCACGCGACCCGATGCCTGGCGTGAGCGCATGGAGGTTTCGTGCCGGCAATTTTGCTGCGCCGCCGGATTCGCATCCGGCGGCGGGCCGATAGCCCTCATCAGATGAATGGAGCAGCACAAAAGAAGGCATAAAACGCGCTCACGGCGCGAATAAATGTAAAAACACACGCGCATTCACGTTGCTTTTACGGTTGTCCAGCGTGTTGACAAATCATCATTCCAATGCCCTTTAAAAGGACATGGGGAAAACGATAATTAAAAAAATATCGCACTGCGGCAAAATCGGGATCAAGCATTGACATGCCTTGCAATGGGGAGCAAGAATGTTCCTCACCACGGGACAGGGCGTGACGAGGTCGCGAGCAATCGCCCACGTGCGCAAACACCTGCCTCTCAACCAGTCCGTCAGGACTTACCGGTCAAAGCAGGTATGGCTGCATCAAAACGTTCTACGACTTCTTCCCGTAAGGCCGCTTCACCGGATGCCGCACAACCGGAGGCCGCGCCCGATACCGCGGCTTCGCCCGCCGGGATGCAGCAGATGTTCGACGCCTGGATGAACGCATGGCGCACGGCCGGCGGTGCGGCCCAACCCGCGGAAGGCGCCACGGCAGCCAGTGCGGCAGCGCCGTGGTGGACGGCTGCGGGTTTGGGTGCGAACGGTTCGCCGTTCCCGATGCCAGGCATGCCACCGATGCCGGCCATGCCTTCATTCGCCGGCATGCCGCAGATGCCTTTTTCCGGCATGCCCGATTTCAGCAAGACCATGGCGTCGATGTCGCCGTTTGGCGGGTTGAACATGCCGTCGGCGGCGATTCCGCCTGAGCGTCTTCAGCAACTGCAGTCGGACTATTCGCGCGAAGCGCTGCAACTGATGCAGCAGGCCGCCGATGCGAAGCCGGCCATCCCCGAACTGAAAGACCGGCGTTTCAGCGCCGACGCATGGAGCGCGACACCTGCGTACGCATTTACCGCTGCGTGGTATCTGCTGAACGCACGCTATCTCCAGGAACTCGTCGACGCGATCGAGACCGATGCGAAGACGCGCGAGCGCATCCGTTTTGCCGTCCAGCAATGGACCGCGGCCGCGTCGCCGAGCAACTTCTTCGCGCTGAATCCCGAAGCGCAAAAGACGCTACTCGAAAGCCAGGGCGACAGCCTGCGTCAGGGCGTGATGAATCTGCTGGGCGACCTGCAGCGCGGCAAGATTTCGCAGACGGACGAATCCGGCTTCGTGGTCGGCAAGAACCTCGCGAACACCGAGGGCTCGGTTGTCTTCGAAAACGAACTGCTGCAGCTGATCCAGTACAAGCCGCGTACGGCGACGGTGCGCGAGCGGCCGCTGCTGATCGTGCCGCCGTGCATCAACAAGTTCTACATTCTCGATCTGCAGCCGGAGAATTCGCTCGTCGCGCATGGTCTCGATTCGGGGCATCAGGTGTTCCTGATTTCGTGGCGCAACGCGGATGCCTCGATTGCCCACAAGACGTGGGACGACTACATCGGTGGCGGCGTGCTCGCCGCGATCGAAACCGTTCGCCAGATCAGCGGGCGTGAGCAGATCAATACGCTCGGTTTTTGCGTCGGCGGCACGATGCTCGCCACCGCGCTCGCCGTCGCGGCCGCGCGGGGCGAACATCCGGCTGCGTCGATGACGCTGCTTACCGCGATGCTCGACTTCAGCGACACCGGCGTGCTCGACGTATTCGTCGACGAGTCGCATGTGAAGATGCGCGAGCAGACGATCGGCGGCATGGGGGGCGGTCAGCCTGGCCTCATGCGCGGCATCGAGTTCGCGAATACGTTTTCGTTCCTGCGGCCGAACGACCTCGTGTGGAATTACGTCGTCGACAACTACCTGAAGGGCCGCACGCCGGTGCCGTTCGATCTGCTCTACTGGAACAGCGATTCGACGAACCTGCCGGGCCCGATGTATGTCTGGTATCTGCGCAACACGTATCTCGAGAACAAGCTGCGCGAGCCGGGCGCGCTGACCGTGTGCGGCGAGCCGGTCGACCTCTCGCGTATCGATGTGCCGACTTTCATCTACGGCTCACGCGAAGACCATATCGTGCCGTGGCAAACGGCCTACGCGTCGGTGCCGCTTCTCGCCGGGCCGGT
>CALFSF010000231.1 GCA_937917025.1 uncultured Paraburkholderia sp. | reverse complement strand
CGCCACAAGACCCGAGAGACCGACATGACCTTGCTCACTTCCCAGACCTTCTCCAGCCGCCTCAGTCCGGGCGGTCGCCTGCCTGAATGGATCGCCGAGGCCAAGCACCTGCTCTGGCTGTCCGGACCGCTGATCATCACCCAGCTGGCCCAGATGGCCATCCTGGCCACCGACGTCGTGCTGCTCGGCCGGCTGAGCTCGCACGCGCTGGCGGCCGCGGCCATCGGCAATGCCGTCTACTACTTCTGCTGGCTGATCGGCGGCGGGCCGACCGCCGCCGTCGCCCCCATGATCGCCCAGATGCTGGGCCGCCATCCGGATGACCTGGACGGTCCCCGGGCGGTCAGGCCGCGAATGTTCGGACGCCATGCCCGAGCGCTTGAACGGTTCCTCAAACGAGCGGCCAGGAGGGCGCGCTCGCGCTATCGTTCTATTTCTTCTTTTGCTGCGCCTGCGCGGCGAGCCGGACGGCCGCGTTCGCCGCGCCGTAGCCGTCGTAGCCGCCGCGCCGCTCGACGACTTCGAGGAAGAAGCGGTGGTCGAGCTGTTCCGTGTACGCGTGGAAAAATTCGCCGCCGCGTTCGTCGCGGTCGTACAGGATGTTGTGCGCGCGTAACGCGTCGAGCAGATCGTCGGCGAGACCGTAGCGCGCGGCAAGGTCGTCGTAATAGTTGCGCGGAATGCGCAGCAGCGGCAGGCCGTTCGCAATGAATTCGGGGAGGGCGCCGAAGATATCGGCGGTGCCGAACGCGACGTGGTTCAGGCCCGACCCGCGATACATCGACAGCGATTCGGAGACCGCCGTGTGCCGGTCCACCGAGGCATTGAGCGCGATGCGCACCGAGCCGTCGCGACTGCGCACCGCGCGGCTGCGCACGAGACCATACGGATCGGGAACGAGCCAGTCGGCTTCCGCCTGAAAGCCGAACGCGGTCTTGAAGAACAGCACCCACGCGTTCAGCGAATCGGCCGGCAGCGACAGGCATACGTGATCGATGCCGCTCAGCGCCCCGGCCTCGCTGGCGCCGTTCGCGTCGGCGAGCACGAAATCGGCTTCGAAGAGCGTCGGCTCGTCGGGCGCTTCGTCGACGAAATAGTTGAGGCTGCCGTCCGGCCCCTGCACCGCCGGCAACACGCGCTCATTCGGCCCGACGCGACCGGAAAACGGCGCATACCGGAAGCCGGCCGCGCGCTGGAACGCGAGCTTCGCGTCGTCGACGCGAAACGCCGACGCGCACAGCGAAAGCCCGTGCTGCATGAAAAACGCGCTCGCGAACGAATCGGCCTCGGCGTTCAGCACGATCGACGCGGCGCCGTGCTGGTACAGCGCGACGTCCTTCGAGCGATGCTGGCCGGCGCGCCGGAAACCCAGCCGCGTCAGCCAGTCGATGAGCTGATTGCGCGCGGTGTCGTCGACGGCGAATTCGAGGAACTGGAAACCGACGTGAACGGGTGCCGGCGGCGACTCGTACAGATGTCCGGTCTCTTCGGCCGGCTTGCCCTCGCGCGCGAGCGCCGCGCGCGTTTCTTCCTCGAGGAAGAGCAGCGAGCGGTAGCCGTCGACGGCGGTGATGGCCGTCGGGGCCGCGCGAAAACCGTCGTTGAAGATTTCGAGCGACAGCGGGCCGTCGTAGCCGGTCTCGATCACGCGCGCCGTGAAGCCGGCCAGATCGAAATCGCCCTGACCCGGAAAGCAGCGGTAGTGACGGCTCCATTCGAGCACGTCCATGGCGAGCTTCGGCGCGTCCGCGATCTGCACGAACGCGATGCGTTCGCCCGGAATGGCCGCGATTTCGTCGACCGGATCGTTGATCGACAGCGTGTGGAAGCTGTCGAGCACGAGCCCCAGATTCGGATGATCGACCGCGTCGACGAGCCGCCACGCGTGGCGGTACGAATTCACATGCCGTCCCCACGCGAGCGCTTCGTAACCCGCGATCACGCCGGCTTCCTGCGCCGCGCGCGCGAGCGCACCGAGCTGGTCGACGATCAGGGCGTCGTCGCCGATCGTATCCGGCGACACATTGCTGCATACGAGAATCCGGTCCGTGCCCAGTTCGTGCATCAGATCGAACTTGCGCTTCACCCGGTCGAGGTTGCGCGCGAGACGCTCGGCGCTCACCCCCTCGAAATCGCGAAACGGCTGGAACAGGACGATTTCCAGACCCAGATCACCCGCGATGCGCCGCACGTCGGCCGGCGAGCCATCGAAGTACAGCAGATCGTTTTCGAAGATCTCGATGCCGTCGAAACCGGCCGCCTGGATGGCCGTCAGTTTCTCGACAAGCGTCCCGCTGATGGACACGGTGGCGATCGAACGCTTCATATACGACTCCTGCCCGACTGAGGTTAAAAATGAAACCTGCGGACGGCGTGACAGCGCGGTCAGCAGATCGCAGTGTCATGACACCGGGGTGTACCCGTCAATTACATATTCGCAGAATACGGCGGCGCACACCCGCCCGATAACTTGCGCTACACTATAAACAAACTAACTAGATCGTACAAATTTTTCGTAAAAATCCGCGTGTACGCCGGCGGCCGTGACAGGCGCGCTCGCCGCACGCAACACCGGCCCACCGGGCCCGGACGAAGGCAGGAGTGAAAATGAACGTGCAGACATCGCATCTCGTGGGCCTGATCGGTTCAGGCATCGACGGTTCGCTGAGTCCGGCCATGCATGAGCAGGAGGCGCGCCAGCTGGGCGTGAACTACGTCTATCGGCGTATCGACCTGGCGGCGTTGAAGCTCGACGTGTCCGCGCTGCCTGACCTGCTCGTCGCCGCGGAGCGGATGGGTTACAACGGGCTGAATATCACGTACCCGTGCAAGCAGCACGTCATCGCGCTGCTCGACGAACTGTCCGACGACGCACGCGCGCTCGGCGCGGTGAACACGGTGCTGCTGAAGGACGGCCGGCGCATCGGGCACAACACCGACTGGTCCGGCTTCGCGCGCGCGTTCAAACGCGGTCTGCCGGATGTATCGCTGGATGACGTCGTGCAACTGGGTGCGGGTGGTGCAGGCGCGGCCGTTGCGCATGCCGCGCTGACGAGGGGCGCCCGCGCGTTCACGGTGTTCGATGTTGAACAGGGGCGGGCCGCCGCGCTCGCCGACGACCTGCAAACGCGCTTTCCCGGGGCCCGCGTGAAATCGGGCGGCTCGCTGGCGGACGCCATGGCGGGCGCGACTGGCCTGATTCACGCAACGCCGGTCGGCATGGCGAAGCTACCTGGCATGCCGTTGCCCGCGGAACTGCTGCACGCGCGCATGTGGGTCGCCGACGTCGTCTATTTTCCGATCCGCACGGCGCTGCTGCAGGCCGCCGAGGCCGCCGGATGCCGCACGCTGAGCGGCGGCGGCATGGCGGTTTATCAGGCAGTCGATGCGTTCCGGCTCTTTACCGGGCTCGAACCCGACGCCGGGCGCATGTTCACGCACTTCGAGTCGCTGCTGAAATGACCGGCGTCATGCCGGCAACGCGTGGTTGTAACGGGCGATGTCCTCGTAAAACGCGTTCAGTTCGTCGATCGTGACTTCGTGCAGCGGCATGACGATATTGAAGTGGTCCTTGCCCATCAGGGTAGGGTGTACGTACCAGACGCCTTTTTTTGGCTCGAACGGCTTGCCCGGCTCGACGAACGCATGCGCGTGGCCGAGCGGAAACTGCGCTGAAGGCACGCTCACGAGGCCGTCGTTGGGGCGCCAGGCCGCGTAGCCACCGCCGAGGTCTTTCTTGTTCAGGCCCACCGCTGCGCCGGTGGGTTTCAGCAGCGGATTCATGTTGGGTGTCGGCACGCGAATGTCTTGCGGGTCAGGGAATGTGCCGTCGATCGCATACGACGCGTAGTACACGTTCTCCGACGTCAGCGCCCACGTGTTCTGGAAATGCGCGGCGACGGTGGACAGGTCGTAGATGCAGCCGTCATTGGTTTTCCAGATGTGGCTTTCGAACACGCGCCGGATGTATTCCTCGTGGCCTTCGCCTTCTTCGCGCTCCAGCCCCCAGTGTTGCAGGTTGAAGTCGTAGAGCGGTTCCTTGCCGGCCACGCCCGCGAGCGCTGCCACGCTATAGAAAATATCCCTGAGAAACGCCGGAAAGTTGAGGTAGTCATCTGCGGTGAGCGCGCCGTTCTGCACGCCGGCCACCGACGTGAAGCTATGCACCCACGGTTTGCCGCCCTTGAACAGATCCGAGGTGGGCGCCTCACGCGGGCCCGGATTGAATGCCACCTCGTCGGGGTCGCCGTGTTCGAGCAGATGGATCAGCGTGCGCCCGGTCGGCCCACCCATGCTGTGGCCGATCATATGCACCTTGTGCGCTTCGCTCCACTGCGGGAACACGCCCGGATAGCTGCGCCCGTAGCGCTGATGGCCGTAACGCGCCGAATGAACCGCGCCGTAATCGACGACCCCGCCCTTGATGAAGCAATACAGCTCGCAGGCGCGGTCCCAGTTGCTCGACAGCGGTCCCATCGATGCCGTGAATGTTTCAAAACCCTTGCTGTTCAGGTACTCCTGAATGTCGCCTTTGGCGCCGCCCCAATAACGGAACAGCTGCCCGAAGATTTCGTCACGGCCCCAGCCGGCCATGCCGTGAACGAGCACGGTGGGATAACGGTTGTGCGCAGGCGGGTTTTTGTGCGCGTGAGCGGTTGCGTGAGGAGCGGTTGGGGCGGATGAAGCGGCGGCATGTCGGGTACTCGGCATCTTCTGGTTCTCGTCGTAGTGGGTTTGAAAGGACTGGGTGACGGGTGCAGCGTTCAACACTGTCCCGTGTGCACCGAAGTGCCGTCAAAGCCGATACGACAAGTGTTTGATAATCGTCAGGATCGCAAAGTATTTGACAGATTTTTTCGCAATCGTGTGAACTATTGCGTGGCTGGCTATGTCAGGCGCGAATCCATGCGCAAGAACGGCATTGGCTAGCAAGGCGGAAGCCCGCGCTGTCCGCCGCGCGACCGCTCAGCCCTCGCGCCGGACGAAACGCAGCACCGCGTCGACCACCATTGCGCGATGGCGCGCCCGCAGACGCGGCTGCGAGGGGTCGCGCCCGAACGCGGCCCCGAACGTGTGACGGTTCGCGACGCGATGAAAGCACAGCGAACTGATCATCAGATACAGATCGAACGCTTCGATGTCGTCGCGGAACTGGCCGGCGGCCACGCCGCGCGCGAGGAGGTCCTCGATCGTTCGCAGCACGCTCGCGTTGCGCTGCTTGAACGTCTTCAGCTGCTCGATGTATTTCGCGTCGTGAATGTTCTCGATGTTGATGAGACGAACGAAGTCGCGATTTTTGTCGTGGTAGTCGAACGTGAATTCGACGAGCGTATGCAGGCCGCTGCGCGGATCCAGCTCGCCGATGTTCAGATCCTGCTCGTGCGTGCGGATGTCGCCATACACCTTGTCGAGTACGGCCTCGTACAACCCTTCCTTGCTGCCGAAGTAGTAGTACAGCATGCGCTTCGTGGTGTTCGTGCGTTCGGCGATCGCGTCGACCCGTGCGCCGCTGAGACCCATCGCGGAGAATTCCTCCGTCGCGACTTCGAGGATGTTCCGTTTGGTCTGTTCGGGATCGTACTTGCGCCGGGCTTCAGACGGAATGCCGGTATGGTCGGGCTCGGCTGCCTTGATTCCCTTTTTCATTTTGCGTATCAGCGGCGATGACGGGGCATTCTAGCACGCCGAAAAGCCCCGTCTGACGCGGGTTTGCGGGATGTTGGCAGCACGCTTTTTGCGTCTCGCGCGCGCCTGTTGCTAGCGTGCCGGCCGGTGGCGAGCAGCGAGCGCGTCACGCGTTTGCATCGTCGTGTACGTGAGTTGCGCCGCGGCCAGGCCGAGCGCGCCGAACGTGCGCGTGAGGCCGAAATTGCCGAACGCCTCGGGAACCGGGCGCTCGCCCGAAATCGCCGCCGCTAGCAGCTCGCCCGAAACCGTAGTGGGCGCCATCCCATGTCCGCCGAAGCCGACTGCGTACCAGACGCCGTCGGCGCTCTGGCCGATCTGCGGCATCTTGTGCCGCGCGTAGCTCATCAAACCGCCCCACGCGTAGTCGATGCGCACGTCGTGCAGTTGCGGATACACCTTCAGCAGATCGCGGCGCAGCAGGCGCGCGATAGCTTCCGGCTCGCGATCGCGGACCGAGATGCGCCCGCCCCACAGAATCCGCGTATCGAGCAGCGGACGGTAATAGTCGAACGCGAAGCGCGTGTCGTACACCGCGGACGCGCCGTCGATCGCGTCTTTCAGGCGCTCGCCGAGCGGCTCGGTCGCCATCACGTAGGTCGCCACTGGCAACACCGCGCGCTCGACCCGGCGATACACGTTGCGTGCGTAGCCGCCGCCCGCCATCACGACGTGCTGCGTGTCGATCGCGCCTTCAGCGGTTTTGACGAGAAAGCCGTTTCCCTGACGCTCGAGACCGACAACCGGCGAGTGCTCGTAAAGATCCGCACCGGCTGAAACCGCGGCGCGCGCCACGCCGAGCACGTATTTCAGCGGATGAAAGTGAAACGCGTTGGGTTCGAGCAGGCCGCCGTGATAGCGTCGTGATTTCAGTTTTTCCGCGAGTTGCGCTTCGGTGAGCGGCGCCCAGTCGACGCCGAACGAATCCTTCATCAGACGCCGCTGCGTTTCGAGCCGCGCGGGTTCGTCGAACCAGTTCGCGAGAATCACGCCGGCGTGCGTCGCGTCGCAGTCGATGTGATAACGCCGGATGCGTACACGCATCAGGTCGACGGCGTCGGTGGTGAGCGTATAGAGTTCGCGCGCGCGTTGGGGACCGAGCGTCTTCAGCAGGTCCGCGCAATCGAGACTGTAGCCGCCGAACACAAAACCACCGTTGCGGCCCGACGCACCGAAGCCCATCTGCTTCGCTTCGAGCACGACGACGTCACGAACGCCGCGCTCGACGAGTCCAAGCGCCGTCGAAAGCCCCGCGAGCCCGCCGCCGACGATACACACCCGCGCGCCGCGCCGGCCGGTGAGCCGCGCATGTTCGGGACGCGTGACGCTCGCTTCGTAGAAACTCTGCATAAGGATTCAGGCGTGCGGTACCCCGGGAGGGCACCGCACGCTCAACGTGGTTTCATGACACCGGCCACGACAGGGCCGGTCGGGCTCGGCGAGCCGCCCGGCGGTCGTGGAGAATCGAGCGACGGCATGCGAGGCTATGTTACCCAACTTTCGCGAAATGGCCTGCATCCGGCCGGCGAGGGCATCGCGCCGTTTGTCGGCTTGCTCGACGCATCGGCCACCGTCGTGAAAGCGATGATCGGGTGTTGGCCGCGGTATAGTGATCGTTTCCAGACACCGATCACTTTTGCGACTCAGATGAAAAACACGCTGCAGGTGCTGATGTCGAGGCTGCGCATGAAGCAGCTTCAACTGCTGATCGCGCTCGACGATCACAAGTCGCTGCACAAGGCGGCGAGCGCGATGTCGATGACGCAGTCGGCGGCGAGCAAGGCTCTGCACGAACTGGAGTCGATGCTCGAAGCACCGCTCTTCGAGCGTGCGAAAAGCGGCCTGATCGTGAACCAGTTCGGTCACTGCGTGATCCGCTATGCACGGCTCGTCGCGACGGACCTGAGCGCGCTGTGCGACGACATGGCCGAGATTCGCTCGGGAAAAGGCGGCCGGCTTGCGGTCGGCACGATCATGGGCGCGATTCCCGACGTCGTCGCGCCCATTCTCGACGAACTGCACGCCAGTCTGCCGAATCTTTCGGTCGAGATTGTCGAGGACACGAGCGCGCGCATGCTGATGCTGCTCGACGACGGCCGGCTCGATCTCGTGATCGGCCGCTCGACCGTCAGCGACGAGCCTTCGCGCTATCACTATCAATCGCTCGGTGACGAGCCGCTTTCGGTCGTGGTCGGCTACGATCATCCGCGCATCGCGAAGGAAATCGACCTGCATGCGTTAAGCGGTTATCGATGGATCACGTATCCGGGCCACATGCCGCTGCATGCGCTGCTGGAGCGCGAACTCGACCTCGCCGGAATCAGCATGCCGACGAATCCGATATCGACGGCATCGACGTTCGTGACCCTCACGCTGCTTCAGCAAAGCACCGATCTGGTTGCGCTGCTGCCGACCGACATCGCCAAACGCTTCGCGCGTCAGAAGATGTTGCGCATCCTGCCCGTCGCGCTGAAATCGCCTTCGCCGACGTTCGGTATCGTCACGCGTAAAGGCGGCGTGCTTTCGTCGCCCGCGCAGCAGTTCATTCAGCGCCTGCGCAAGCTCGAACGCGTGCGCTGATCCTGCGTGCGGGGCGGCGCGGTGGAGGCGCGCGGCACCATCACGGGCGCCGACGTGACGCGCATCGGCGGCGTGCCGGTAGTGCCCGGGTTGCCGCGTGACGCGCGCGGCGCGCGGTCGATCAGTTCGCGCAACAGATCGACGGCCATGCGCGCGGCTTCTTCGGTCGGCACGGCGACGGTCGACAGGGCAGGACGCGATTCACGCGCAAGCTGAATATCGGTGATGCCGACCACCGAAAGATCGTCGGGCACGGAAAGGCCCATGTCGGCCGCTGCATGCATGGCGCCCAGCGCGGGCAGGTCGTTCGTGGCGTAAAGCGCGGTGACCTCGGGATGCGCCTTCAGTAGTTGTCGCGCGGCGTCATAACCGCCGCGGATCGTATCCGCCTCGCAGATGACCTCCGCGACGATCCGCGCGTTGCCCGCCGCGTTGAAGCGTTCGACGAAACCGTCGCGCCGCGCGCCGTGAATGCCGAACGGCGACAGGTCATCGTGGCTGCTCTTGCTGCCGACGAGCGCGCCCACGCGTGTGTGTCCAAGTTCGAGCAGATGTTGCGCCGCGAGCGCGCCCGCAAGCCGGAAATCGACCGCCACGCACGGCAGCCCAGGCGGATCGTCCGGACGCTCCCACATGCACAGCACGACCGGCGTGCCGCGTTCGGCGGTGGCGCGCAGGTCGTCGAAAACGAGCTCCGCGTTCGTCACCAGCACGCCTTCCGAAAGCGTGCCGGCGATCTGTTCGAGGTAGGCGCGGCCCGTCTCCTGATCGTCGTTCGTGTTGCAGACGATCAGAAAGTGCCCACTGGTGCGCGCCGCGCGTTCGGCGGCAAGGGTAAATTCCGGGTAGAACGGATTGGCGATGCTCGATACCATCAGCGCAAACGTCGGGGCACGGCCTTCGGCCAGCGCGCGCGCCGCGAGGTGAGGGCGATAGCCGAGTTCCTTGACCGCGTGCAGCACACGTTCGCGTGTGGCCGCGCCGACCCGTCCGCGAGGGCGCAATACGGTGGATACCGTCGCGGGCGTGACGCCCGCGTGCGCGGCGACTTCGTTCAGTGTGGTTATTGACGGCCTGACATATGGG
>CALFSF010000230.1 GCA_937917025.1 uncultured Paraburkholderia sp. | reverse complement strand
CGCACGCGCCGTCGCGCGAATGCGGTCGCACGCTTCCTGCGCGAGCAGATGCTCGTCGCCATACACGACGTACAGGCCAGCGAGGCCTTTCGCGAGGTGCGGTTCGAGCGCGTCAAGTCGCAGTTGCATAAGGCAGGTTACGGTTGCACAGGATAGAAACGGGTCACTGGAGACGGATCACAACGGCGGCGGCGGCAACGGCGCACGCGGCGAAACCGCCGGCGCTTCCTCACCGGGCGCCGGATGCAGCGAGTGGACCACCGCGAGACGGCGCGTCAGCTGGTCGACCGCATCGTTCTGCATGTCGGCGAACAGGATGTCGGCTTCGGCACCCTTTGCCTGCGAGAACTGGTCGCTATACGTCATCGCGCGGTTCAGCGCGATCGAGCTCGGCGGAATCAGCAGCGTGCCGTCCGCGCCAATGAGCGTGTAGTTCAGCGAGTAATTCAGTTGATACTCTTCGACGACGCCGAGCGAATTCAGCGTGAGCACGCTGCTGCCGCGGCCTTCGGACATCCGCAGCACGGCGTCCGCGCTGGTCGCCGCGTTGACGACCACGGTATCGCTGCCGCCTTCGATCATCCGGGTCAGCCGCGCGGTCACCGCAGCCGGCGCGCCCGTGATGTTGAGGCGCTTGAATGCGTAGTTCTGCTGGCCGCGCAGCTGGAAGCCGCATGCGGACAGCACCATCACACCACACGCGAGCGTCAAGAACGATCTGCGAATCACATTGACTCCCTGAATACCCGGTGAAGAACAGGGCCTGCTTTCACACACGTTGCCTGCATCCTGTTCATCCCGCTGCTTTCCGTTAAACGACGACGTTGACGAGCCGACCCGGCACGACGACGATCTTCTTCGGCGGCTTGCCTTCGCCGAATCTCGCGACCATCTCGTGCGCGAGCGCCGCCTGTTCGATCGCTTCGCGCGCGGCGTCCTTCGCGACCGTCAGCGCGCCACGTACCTTGCCGTTCACCTGCAGCACGAGTTCGATCTCCGACTGCTCGAGCGCCTGTTCGTCGACCTTCGGCCACGGCGCATCGAGAAGCGTGCCGGCTTCGCCGGCGTAACCGAGTTCCTGCCACAACTGGAACGTCGCGTGCGGCACGACCGGATACAGCACGCGCAGCAGCACACCGTAGGTTTCGCGCAGCACGGCAGGCGTCGCGCCCTTCGCGCTCTCGATGGCGTTGAGCATCTTCATCGCCGCCGACACCACCGTGTTGTACTGCAGACGCTGGTAATCGTAGTCCGCCTGCTTCAGCACGCTATAGATCTCGCGACGCAGCGCCTTGTCGGTGTCGGAGAGTTTCGCGGCATCGAACGTTGCGCGCTGCGCCAGCGCCGCTTCGTTCGCCTGACCGAACGTCCACAGACGACGCAAAAAGCGGCTCGCGCCTTCCACCCCCGAACCCGACCACTCGAGCTGCTGTTCCGGCGGCGCCGCGAACATCACGAAAAGACGCGCGGTGTCGGCGCCATACTGGTCGATCAGCACCTGCGGATCGACGCCGTTGTTCTTCGACTTCGACATCTTCTCGACGCCGCCGAGCACGACCGGCTGGCCGTCGGCGATCAGCACCGCGCCCACCGGACGGCCCTTGTCGTCATACGTGACGGTGACGTCGGCCGGGTTGTACCAGGTCTTCTTGCCCGCATCGCTCTCGCGATAATAGGTTTCGTTCAGCACCATGCCCTGCGTGAGCAGGTTCTTGGCCGGTTCGCCGAACTTCACGAGACCCATGTCGCGCATCACCTTCGCCCAGAAACGCGAATACAACAGGTGAAGAATCGCGTGCTCGATGCCGCCGATGTACTGGTCCATCGGCATCCAGTAGTCGGTGCGCGCGTCGACCATCGTCTTCGCGTCCGGCGCGGCGTAGCGGTAGAAGTACCACGACGAATCGACGAACGTGTCCATCGTGTCGGTTTCGCGCTTCGCCGCCGCGCCGCACGTCGGACACGTGCAGTTCAGGAACGCCTCGCTCTTCGCGAGCGGATTGCCCGTGCCGTCCGGCACGAGGTCTTCCGGCAACACGACCGGCAGATCCTTTTCCGGCACCGGCACGTCGCCGCAACTCGGGCAATGGATGATCGGAATCGGCGTACCCCAGTAACGCTGGCGCGAAATGCCCCAGTCGCGCAGACGCCACGTGACCTGCCTGTCGCCGAGGTCGAGCGCTTTCAGGTCGGCGGTGATCGCATCGACGGCGGCCGCGTAGCCAAGACCGTCGTATTTGCCGCTGTGTACGCAGACGCCTTCCTTGTCGCCGTACCACTCCTGCCACGCTTCGGTGGAGAACGTCTTGTCACCGACCGCGACGACCTGTTTGATCGGCAGACCGTATTTGTTCGCGAACGCGAAGTCGCGCTCGTCGTGGGCCGGCACGCCCATCACCGCGCCTTCGCCATAGCTCATCAGCACGTAGTTGCCGATCCAGACTTCGACCTTCTCCTGCGTCAGCGGATGCGTGACGAAGAAGCCCGTGGCCATGCCCTTCTTTTCCATCGTCGCGACGTCGGCTTCCGCCACGCCGCCGCGCTTGCATTCGTCGATGAACGCCTGCAGGTTCGGGCGGCCCTGCGCGAGACGCGTCGCGAGCGGATGCTCGGCGGCGACCGCGCAGAACGTGACGCCCATGATGGTGTCGGCGCGCGTCGTGAACACGCGCAGCAGTTTCGCTTCGCCGTCGATCTCGTACGGAAAGCCGAAGTTCACGCCGAAGCTCTTGCCGATCCAGTTCTGCTGCATCACCTTCACGCGCTCGGGCCAGCCGAGGCCTTCGAGGTCGCTCAGCAGTTCATCCGCGTATTGCGTGATGCGCATGTAGTACATCGGGATTTCGCGCTTTTCGACGAGCGCGCCCGAGCGCCAGCCGCGACCGTCGATCACCTGCTCGTTCGCGAGCACGGTCTGGTCGACCGGGTCCCAGTTCACCGTGCCGGTCTTCTTGTACGCGATACCCTTTTCGAGCATCTTCAGGAAGAGCCACTGGTTCCACTTGTAGTAGTCCGGGCT
>CALFSF010000229.1 GCA_937917025.1 uncultured Paraburkholderia sp. | reverse complement strand
CGAAAACACCAGACCCGGGGCCGCCGACCATCACTGATCGAGGCGATCGATGCCGGTCTCGGGCCAGATAACCTGCCCGTCCGCCGTGCGAGGAAAACTGGCCAGCATCCCCGCCCGGCGAACGCCTCGAACGTCTCTTTGTTCCGGCCCCGGAATATCGAAACAAGTAACGGACCACTCCAGACAGTTAGTCGACTTATTTACAATTCACCGACTATTCT
Organism: uncultured Paraburkholderia sp.; assembly: GCA_937917025.1. GTDB lineage: Bacteria > Pseudomonadota > Gammaproteobacteria > Burkholderiales > Burkholderiaceae > Paraburkholderia. The sequence continues at coordinate 4,441 of CALFSF010000229.1, read as the reverse complement.
GTGACTATTTTGAGCAATTTGCCTCGATCACTGTCAATGAAACAACAATATTGCGCAGTCAACGATTCAATATTGCTATATCCGCAATACTGGCTTCCGAGCTTTATTTATAAGGCTTCCGGCCCCCTGTCACTTTTTAGAGACACTCATTTTTTTTCAGTTCTTACGTTCAGACACACTGCGTTATTCTCCAATCCGCAACAACTAAACCAATCATTTGCGTGGAGAAATGATGAAACGATTTGCACTCTCGACCCTCTCGCTGGCCCTGCTCGGTACCGCAGGTGTCGCGCACGCTCAAAGCAGCGTCACTCTTTATGGCGTGCTGGACGACTCGATCCAGTACGTTTCGAACGTCGGTGGTCACAGCCTGTGGAACATGGCTGCAGGCAACCTGCAGGGCAACCGCTGGGGCATGAAGGGTTCGGAAGACCTGGGCGGCGGCCTGAAGGCGATTTTCCAGTTGGAAAACGGCTTTAACCCGAACAACGGCGCGCTGGGTCAAAGCGGCCGCATGTTTGGCCGTCAGGCGTACGTCGGTCTGTCCGGCGACACGTGGGGTACCGCTACTGTCGGTCGTCAGTACGACCCGCTGGTCGACCTGGTTCAGCCGCTGACGGGCGACAACTACTGGGGCAGCACGTTCACCACCGCAGGCGACGTCGACAACAACGACAACAGCTCGCGTACGAACAACTCGATCAAGTACGCATCGCCGGTCTGGGGTGGATTCCAGTTCGAAGGCATGTACGCACTGGGCGGCGTGGCAGGCTCGACGGGTTCGGGTCAAACGTGGGCAGGTGCCGCATCGTACGCAACGGGTCCGTTCTCGGTCGCCGCTGGTTACATCCGCATGGACAACGCTGCAACGACGACGCTGCGCGTCACGCCGACTGGCACGCCGCAGTGGAGTTCAACGGCAACGTCGGACGGTACGTTTGACAGCGTCCAGAATCTGGCCTACGCATCGGCCAAGTCGATCGGCATCGCATCGGTTGCGCTGCAATACGTTGCCGGTCCGTTCACGTTCGGCGGCCGTTACAGCAATGCGCAATACAAGCCGGATGCTCAGTCGACTTTCACTTCGACCGAGAAGTTCGACGTTGGCGCAGGCTTCGTGAACTATCAGCTGACGCCGGCAGCACTGCTCGGCTTCGGCTACACGTACACGCACGGCAAGGGTGACCTGAGCCAGACGTACCATCAGGTCTCGCTGGGCGGCGACTACAACCTGTCGAAGCGCACGGACGTGTACCTGGTCGGCGCATGGCAACATGCTAACGGCGGCCTGCAAGCGTCGGTGGCTGACTACGGCCTCACGTCTTCCAGCGAAAACCAGACGATCGTCAGCCTGGGCCTGCGCCACAAGTTCTAATAGAACCTGTTACGTAGCTCCAGCAGCACGAAGCTGTATAAAACCAGCCGCAGGCGCAAGCCGGCGGCTGGTTTTTTTACGTCTGCGCGAAACGCGTCTTTGCAGTAGACCGGCAGATCCAGCGGCAAACCAGGCACAAACAAAAAAGTCCCCATGAGCTCGCGCCCACGGGGACTCTTTTACAGCGCGTTACGCGACCGGTCGTGAGCGCCGCCCTGGGGCGCCGCTCACGACTCGAACCGCTCAGCCTGCTGCTGCGTCTTTCAGCTTCTTCAGCGCGCGTGCCTTGATGCGCACGCTAGCCGGCTTGGCCGGGAACCAGCGCTCTTCACCCGAGAACGGGTCCTTGCCGAAGCGGCGCTTCTTCGCCGGCACGGCCTGAACAACAATCTTCAGAAGACCGGACAGCGTGAATTCGCCAGCGCCCTTCTTGTGCACCGCGCCGAGGATCGTATCTTCGAGCGCAGCCAGAACAGCCTTGGCAGCCTTCGGTTCGACAGCAGCACGTTCTGCGACGTGTGCAGCCAGCGAGGCCTTCGTGAAGGTGTCCTTGATCGGCGACGGTGCGCCGGACGCCTTCACGGCGACCTTCCTGGCTGCTACTTTCTTCGCAGGCACTTTCTTCGCTGCAACCTTTTTGGCCGGTACAGTGGCAGCCTTCTTGGCCACCTTTTTTGCGGAAGTCGGCATGTTTCTCCTACCTGTTGTGGTCAGTGAATGCACTGAAGGGCACGCGGTATGCGCACGCTTCAGTGCCGGATTCTACAAGCGCTCCAGCATTTCGCGCGAATCTTTTGTGCGTGACACCGCCAGTTTGTTGCGTGAGGCTGACTCCTCAACACATTTTGACGCCTGTTTTAACGGGTAAAACGTGTTTCGGGGCTGCTGGCGCGCATGCCCTCGCGAGTGAGGTAAACACCAGGAGGGCGCGAAAGCCGCCGCGCGACAGCAACCTCTTTCACGCGCATTCACGCAAACGAGCGCCTGAATCAAGGCCTTTTTGAAGATCAGCGGGCAAGCCCCGGCATCCGTTGCGCAAGCGCGGTGAGCGCCGTGTCGATCTGTTCGACACTGATCCCGCCATAGCCGAACATCAGGCCAGGCCGCGCTTTCTCGCGCACATGGAACGGCGCGAGCCCATGAAGCCCGATCGATGCGGCACGGCCTGCCTCGACGACCGCCGCCTCCGTGAGCGGCGCCCTGATCCTTGCGGCAAGGTGAATGCCGGCGGTCGGCACGATCGGCTCGAACCACGGCGCGAGCCCGTTTTGCAGATGCGAAAGCAGCATCGCGCGCCGCGCCGCGTAGTGTTTATGCATGCGTCGAAGGTGTTTCGCGAAGTGGCCGTTGAGCATGAACGTGGCAAGCGCGGTCTGCGTCAGTGTGCAGCCGTGCCAGTCGCCGACCTGCCGCGCGCGCCGCAACGGATCCAGCAGCGACGCAGGTGGCACCACGTAACCCATGCGCAGTTCGGGGAAAATCGTCTTCGAAAACGTGCCGACGTATGCCACCAGACCCGCGCGATCGAGGCTTTTGAGCGGCTCCATCGGTCGCCCTTCGAAGCGGTATTCGCAGTCGTAATCGTCTTCGATGATGACGGCGCCGCGCTGCTGCGCCCATTCGAGCAGTTCGACCCTGCGCTCCAGACTCATCGGCATGCCGAGCGGAAACTGGTGCGAAGGGGTCACGTAGACGAGTCGCGCGTTCTTCGGCAGCCGGCTCACGACAAGGCCCTGTTCGTCGACGGGAACAGGCACGACCTTCGCGTCCAGCGCGGCAAAACAGGCGCGCGCCGGCGGATAGCCGGGATCCTCGATGGCAACGGTATCGCCGCGGCGCAGTATCACGCGGGCCACCAGATCGAGCGCCTGCTGCGCGCCCTGTGTGATGACGACGTCGTCCCAGTTGCTGACGACCGCGCGGTTGAACGCCAGATAGCGCGACACGGCGAGCCGCAGTTCCTGCTCGCCGGCGGAGTCGTGGTAGGTGCCGCGGCCGCGCGACTGCACGCGCAGCGCGTGGTTGATGCAGGTGCGCCACACGTCGAACGGAAACAGCGATTTGTCCGTCATGCCGCCGACAAAGTCGAACATGATCTGGGGATCGGGATGCGGTAACGCCAGCGATACGGCGAGTTCATCCCACAGTTCGCGCGCCCGCGCCGCCGGTTGCACCTTCGCCGCTTCGGCGGCCTTCGCATGCGACGATTTTTCGCCAGGCAGGCGCTGCAAGCCATCGGACACGAACGTGCCGGAGCCCGCGCGCGCCGACAGAAACCCTTCAGACAGGAGACGCTCGAACACGTCGAGCGTCGTCTTGCGCGACACGCCGAGCTGCGTCGCCAGATCGCGCGTGGACGGCAACCGCACGCCGCCCGCGAGCCGCCCTTCGACGATGCCCGCCCGCAACTGTCGATAGATCTGACCCGCCAGATCCTGGCGCCCCTGAATCGTGATGTGAATATCCATCCGGCTGGCTACCTGAAATCGGCCTGCGCGCGATCATGCCTCCCGTGCCTGCCTCGCCTCGTAAGCCTTCAGATGGTTATACGCGACACGCAGCAGCGACACGTGCGCTTCGTCATGCTGCGCGGCGTCGCCCCGGCGGATCAGGTCGCCGAGAATGTGATCGGCCTCGATCCGTGAATGGTTCTCGACATCGCGCAGCATCGAGGCCGTCATCGGCGAGCCCGCCGCGAAGAGCGTGCCGCTCACGCGCGCCACGAAGTCTTCGCCCATCGGATAGCCGTTGTGCGCGGACACCGCGCGGCACTCGGACAACAGACCTTCGATCACGCGTTTGCCGTCGGGCGCCGCCAGAATGTCGCCGACGGAAGCACGAAAGAGGCACGTGCTGGCCGCCAGCGTCGCGAGGAACACCCATTTCGCCCACATCTGCTGAAGTACCGCGTCGCTCAATGCAACGTCGAAGCCCGCGCCCTGCAGCGTGGCATCGATGGCGCGGGCGCGCTCCGTCAACCCGCTGGCGAGTTCGCCGAACGTGATCGAATGCAGGTCGCTCAGATGCACGATTTCGCGCGCGGGATTCAGCGTCGCGGCGATCACG
>CALFSF010000228.1 GCA_937917025.1 uncultured Paraburkholderia sp. | reverse complement strand
GTATAACAAGGCAGGCGGGCAATGGATCGATAACGCGGTAGCCGGCGCCGATCAGGCGCGCTCCACGGCGATCAACCGCATCGTCGGCGGCGATCCACCGACGGCCGCGCAGTTCAATACGTCGAAGCAGTTTCATGACCTGATCGATCAGGGTCTGCTGAACAACGTCGACACTGTCGCTGCAAAGGAAAACTGGAACGCGATCTTTCCGGAATCGATCCTGAACAGCATCAAGGTCAACGGGCATTTCTACGCCGCGCCCGTCGACATTCACATGCAGGACTGGTTCTTCTATTCGAAGCCGGCCTTCCAGAAGGCAGGTATCGCGGGTGAGCCCAAGACCTTCGACGAGTTCCTCGGCGACCTCGACAAGCTCAAGGCGGTGGGCGTGATTCCGCTCGCGCTCGGCGGCCAGCCGTGGCAGGAAAAAATCACGTTCGACGCGGTGCTGGCCGACGTCGGCGGCACGGATCTGTATCTGAAGGTGTATCGCGATCGCGACCAGAACGCGGTGAATTCGGCTGCGTTCAGGAACGTGATGACGACGTTCAAGCGTCTGCATAACTACGTCGATCCGGGCTCGCCGGGACGCAACTGGAACGATGCGACCGCGCTCGTGATTTCGGGCAAGGCCGGCGTGCAGATCATGGGCGACTGGGCGAAGGGCGAATTCTCGGCGGCGAAGCAGGTGCCGGGCAAGGACTTCGGCTGCTTCCCGGGTTTTGGTCCGAAGTCGCCGTACATGGTGGCGGGCGACGTGTTCGTCTTCCCGAAGACCGACAACGCGACGGCGATCAAGGCGCAGAACCTGCTCGCCACGGTGATGACTTCGCCGCAGGCGCAGGTTGCGTTCAGCGCGAAGAAAGGCTCGATTCCGATTCGCCCCGATGTCGATCAGTCGTCGCTCGACATATGCGCGAAAGAGGGCATTGCGATCATGAAGGACAAATCGCGCCAGCTGCCGAATCCGGAAATGCTGATACCGCCCGACGTGCAGGGCGCGCTGACGGACGTCGTCACGAACTTCTGGAACAAGAACCAGTCGGTCGACGATGCGCAAAAGGCGTTTGCCAACGCGCTCAAGAGCTGACGGCGGCGATGGTCGCGCTTTCACTGCAACCCCGCCTGCGACGCAGGCGGTTCCCGCTGGCCGCCTGGGTCGCCATGATACCGATGGTGCTCACGGTAGCATTCGCGTACCTGGGCACGATGCTGTGGACCGCACGTGTTTCGCTCAGCAATTCGCGAACGTTTCCTTCGGGTGATTTCGCGGGCGTGACGCAGTACGTGCGGCTCTTTCACAACGACCGCTGGCTGTTGTCGTTGCAGAACATCGTGATCTATGGCGCGTGTTTCATCGTCGCGTGCATGGTGATCGGTTTGCTGCTCGCGATCTTTATCGACCAGCGGGTCGTTGCGGAAGGCGCGTTGCGCACGGTGTTTCTGTATCCGTATGCGATGTCGTTTGTCGCGACGGGGCTCGTGTGGCAATGGATCCTGAATCCGCAGCTCGGGGTCCAGCAAGTCCTGCACAAGCTCGGCTTCACGCATGCCCGCTTCGACTGGATCGTCGACCAGGACTATGTGATCTATACGCTCGTCATCGCGACCGTCTGGCAGGCGTCGGGCCTCGTGATGGCGCTGCTGCTGGCGGGACTGCGCGGTGTCGATGACGAAATCTGGAAAGCCGCGCGCATCGACGGGATTCCGCGCTGGCGTGTCTATGCAAGCATAGTCGTGCCGATGCTCGGGCCGTCGATTTCAACCGCGTTCGTGCTGCTGTTCGTGATGGTCGTGAAACTCTACGATGCGGTGGTCGCGATGACGCAGGGCGGTCCCGGCACGGCCAGCGAAGTGCCCGCGAAATTCATCATGGACTACCTGTTTGGACGCGCGAATATCGGGCTCGCGTCGGCGGCCTCGATCGTGCTGCTCACGACCGTCCTCGCGATTCTCGCGCCGTTCTTCTACGTGCGCAGCCGCGCCGCCTTGCGCAAGGACGTCTGATGAACGTGTTCCATCCCGCCCGTCCCACGCTTTCTGCTGTTTCCGCTGTCAGGCGGCGTTCGCGCCTTACGCCGGCACGCGTGGGTGTCTACGCGTTTTTGCTGAGCGCCGCGCTGTTTTTCCTGCTGCCGCTTTACGTGATGCTCGTGACGTCGGTCAAGCCGATGTCCGAGATCCGTCTTGGCCACCTGCTCGCGTTGCCCGTTCATTTCACGCTGGAACCGTGGAGCACCGCCTGGCAGTCGGCGTGTACGGGCCTCGATTGCAACGGCATCCGGGTCGGCTTCTGGAACTCGGTGCGCATCGTCGTGCCCGCGACGATCCTGTCGATTTTCGTCGGCGCGGTGAACGGCTATGCGCTGTCGTTCTGGCGTCCGCGTGGCGCGGGTGTGCTGTTTGCGATCCTGCTGGTCGGCGCGTTCATTCCGGTGCAGGTGATGGTGTATCCGCTGGTGCGCGTGCTGGCCAGCGTTCATCTCTTCAGTTCATTGCCCGGTATCGTCGTGATCCATACGATCTTTGGCATGCCGGTGATGACGCTGCTGTTTCGCAACTACTATGCGTCGATTCCGCTCGAGCTCTTCAAGGCGGCGCGCATCGACGGCGGCGGTTTCTGGCGCATCTTCCTGCAACTGATGCTGCCGATGTCGGTGCCGATCATCGTCGTCGCGATCATCATGCAGGTCACCGGCATCTGGAACGACTTCATTCTCGGCCTCGTATTCGCCGGCACGAAGAACCTGCCGATGACCGTGCAGCTGAACAACATCATCAACACGACAACCGGCGAGCGGCTCTACAACGTCAATATGGCAGCGACGATTCTCACGTCGATGGTGCCGCTCGCGATTTACTTTATTTCCGGCCGCTGGTTTGTCCGCGGTATTGCTTCCGGCGCAGTCAAGGGCTAACGCATGTCCAACGTATCGAATGTGTCGATCCGCAAACTGAAGATCGAGCTAGGCGCGAATACCGTGATCGAAGCGCTCGATCTGGAAGTCGAGCCGGGCGAATTTCTCGTGCTGCTCGGGCCGTCCGGTTGCGGGAAATCGACGCTGCTGCATAGCATCGCGGGCCTGATCGACGTGAGCGGCGGCAGCATCGAAATCGGCGGGCAGGATATGACGTGGGCCGATCCTAAAGACCGCCGCATCGCGCTCGTGTTTCAGTCGTACGCGCTGTATCCGACGATGAACGTCGAGCGCAATCTCTCGTTTGCGCTGCGCATCAACGGCACGCCGAAAAGCGAAATCGCGCGCCGTGTCGGGCGCGCCGCGGAAATGCTGCAACTCGGGCCGCTGCTCAAGCGCCGCCCCGCACAGCTTTCGGGTGGGCAGCGTCAGCGCGTTGCGATCGGCCGCGCGATCGTGCGCGAGGCCGACGTGTTTCTGTTCGATGAACCGCTGTCGAATCTCGATGCGAAGCTGCGCACGGAATTGCGGCGTGAGCTGAAGCATCTGCACAGGCAGCTCGGCGCGACGATGATCTACGTGACGCACGATCAGGTTGAAGCGATGACGCTCGCGACCCGCATGGCGGTGATGCGTGGCGGCGTGATCCAGCAGATCGGCACACCCGCGCAGATCTACGCCAAACCCGACAACCTGTTTGTCGCGACGTTCCTCGGTTCGCCGCCGATGAACCTGCTAAAGGGCGAGATCGAGCGGCGCGGAAACGGTATATGGTTCTGTCATTCGCATCTGGAGCTGGACGTGTCGCACTATCCGTTCGAGGTCATGCCGGATGCGAACACGCCGTGCGTGCTTGGCATTCGCCCGGAAGATGTGAAACTCGGAGCCGGCGCCGCGCACGCGGCGAACGTTTCGCTCGTCGAGCCCATGGGCAACCATCGGGTCGTCTGGCTCGACTATCATGGCAACCAGATCGCTTCCATCGCGCAGGACAAGACATCGTTCGTCGTGGACGAAGCCGCAGGCTTCACGCTCGACAGCGAACATATTTCGCTGTTCGACGAAGCAGGCGGTTCACGTCTATAGCAGGCGTACAAATACATCTCGACCAGTGGAGCACGCGTGGCAACCTTGAAAGACGTCGCGGTACTAGCCGGGGTCGGCATGTCGACGGCATCACGGGCAATCTCGGGCAAGGGGCCGGTTTCGGCCGACGCGCTCGCGCGTGTGCAGGCCGCGATCGAGCAGCTGAATTTCCGGCCCTCATCGATTGGCCGTGCGATGGCGACGCAGTCGCTCGGCATGATCGGGCTGTTCGTGCCGACGTTTTTTGGCTCTTACTACGGCACGATTCTCAAGCAGACCGATACCGAACTGCGCGCGGTGCGCCGTCATGTCGTGGTGGCAACAGGATGCGGCGACTCGTCGCCGCGCGAGCGCGCGATCGAAGCCGTGCAGTTTCTGATCGGGCGCGACTGCGACGGTGTCGTGGTGATCAGCCACGACCTGCACGACGAAGACATCGCGAAGCTGCACAACATGCATCCGCGCATGGTGTTTCTCAATCGCGCGTCTGGACAGCTGCCGGAAGCGTCGTTCTGCGCCAATCACCATCTGGGCGGGGCGCTTGCCGCGCGCACGCTCGTTGAGCACGGACATCGCGATATCGCCGTGATTTCCGGTCCGTCTTCCGCATCGGACAATCTGGCGCGGATCGAAGGTTTCTTCGCCGAACTCGCGCGGCACGGAATTGCGCGTTCCGCTGTCGCGCTCGTCGAATCGGACTTTTCGCTGGAAGGCGGCTATGCCGGTGCGCAGACGCTGCTCGAATCGAAGCGGCGTTTCACCGCGCTCTTTTGCGCCAACGACACGATGGCTGTCAGCGCGCTGGCATGCATTCAGCAGGCGGGCTTATCCGTGCCTCACGACGTATCGGTGATCGGCTACGACGACGATTATTCCGCCGCCTATACGGCGCCAGGACTCACGTCGGTGCATATTCCCACCGAAGAGCTGACGCGAAACGCGGTGCGCTGGCTCGTCAACGAATGCTATGGCACGTCATGGGAAATCTTCCGCGACTTTCCCGTGACCGTGACAATGCGCGCTTCGGTCGCTGCACCGCGGCGCACCTGAAACGGTTCAGCGGGATCACGCGCGCCACGCGGTGCCATCGGGAAAGTGATACTCGTCCAGCGACGCCGCATGCATCTCGATGCTGTAGCCCGGCATGCGCGGCGGCATATAGCGCCCGTTGCGAATCACGACCGGCTCGATGAAGTGCTCATGCAGATGGTCGACGTATTCGAGCACGCGATTCTCAAGCGATGCCGACACGCAGATGTAGTCGAACAGCGAAATATGCTGGACGTACTCGCATAATCCGACACCGCCCGCGTGCGGGCACACGGGTACACCGAATTTCGCCGCCATCAGAAGCACGACGAGCACTTCGTTCAGGCCGCCCAGACGACAGCTGTCGACCTGGCAGAAGTCGATCGCATGCGCCTGCAGCAACTGCTTGAACATCACCCGGTTGTGGCAATGCTCGCCGGTCGCCACGCCGATCCGGGGCGCGAGGCGTTGCCGGATCGCGGCATGACCCAGAATGTCGTCCGGGCTTGTCGGCTCTTCGATCCACCACGGGTCGAACTCCGCCAGACGCCGCATGTTCGCGATGGCTTCGTCGACTTCCCAGACCTGATTGGCGTCCATCATCAGTTTGCGATCGGCGCCAATCTCTTCACGCAGGATGCGCGCACGCCGCACGTCTTCTTCGAGATTGCCGCCCACCTTCTGCTTGAAATGCGTCCAGCCGCCGGCCACGCCTTCGCGCGCGAGACGCCGGATCTTGTCGTCGTCGTAGCCAAGCCAGCCTGCCGACGTCGTGTAAGCGGGATAGCCCTGCGCGAGCATTTCCTGTTCGCGTGCTGCCTTGCCCGCAGCGTTGCGCCGCAGGATGGCTAGCGCTTCATATGGCGTGAGCGCATCCGTCACATAGCGAAAGTCCAGACACTTCACGAGCGCTTCGGGGCTCATATCCACGAGCAGCTTCCACACCGGCTTGCCTTCGGTCTTCGCCCAGAGATCCCACACGGCATTGACGACGGCGGCGGTCGCGAGATGGATCACACCTTTTTCCGGGCCGATCCAGCGGAGCTGGCTATCGGACGTGATCTCGCGCCAGAAGCCGCCCATGTCGGCGGCGATGTCCTCGACCTGCCGGCCGACGACGAGCGACGCCAGCGCATTGACCGCGGCGACGCAGATCTCGTTGCCGCGCCCGATCGTAAACGTGAGACCGTGCCCGGCAAGACGGGCGGGCGAACCGGTTTCGAGGATGACGTATGTAGCGGAATAGTCGGGTGCGGCGTTCATCGCGTCGGAGCCGTCGAGCGAGCGCGACGTGGGAAAGCGGATGTCCCGCACGGACAGATTTGTGATCGTGGTCATTCGGACACCCTCCCGGGGGCGACGAAATCGGGAGCCCCAGGCCGGCGATTCAGTAACGCTAAAGAAGCGCGACCCAGGCGTTAGCACTCGTTGACAGCGCTAGATCCACCTTCTAGCATGCTAGCATGTTAGTCGTAAAACGGACGTCCTGTGGGCCTTTCGAACGATGAAGCAAGTACCGCTCAAGACCCCTATGATGCGTTGCAAAAACTGCAGGGCGCCGAGCGGGGCAGCCTTACCGATGCGGTCGAAGCCGCGCTGCGCGAAGCGATTGTCACGCTCGCGCTGGAGCCGGGCATGATGATCGACAAACTGGCCGTATGCGATCGCATGGGCGTGTCGCGCTTTCCCGTTTCGTCGGCGCTCGCGAGACTTGCTGGAGCCGGGCTCGTTGAAGTTTTGCCGCAGCGCGGCACGCGTGTGATGCCGATCGTGATTCACGATATTCGTCAGCATCTCTTTATCCGCAGCGCGCTTGAAGTCGAAACCGTGCGTGGCGTTGCCATGCATTGCAATGAAGGCACGCTCAACGCGCTGGCCGCCAACCTCGAGAAACAGCGCGAGGCCGTTGCTAACGGTTTGCGCCACGAATTCCATCTGCTCGATCTCGGCTTTCACGAGATCCTGCTCGATGCCATCGATCTGCCGCGTGTGAAAGAAATCGTCGCTGTGTCACGCAGCGCGCTCGATCGCGCGCGGCAGCTCCTGGCGAGCCCGGAGCGCCACGTTCATACGCTCGAAGAGCACGAGCGCATTTTCGCGGCCATCGAGGGCCGCGATCCGGAAGCGGCAGGGCACGCGATGCACAGCCATCTGGATGAAGTCGTTGCCGAATTGCGGCGATTTGCCAGCGAACGGCCGGACCTGTTCGAGGAGTGACAGGCATACGAGCACGTTTTCGCAGGCCCTCGTCGGAACATTCGAGCCGCCATCAGCGCGGCGTTCCGCATCTGCAGTTCGACGGAGCATGACCCAATGTAGTCAGGGCGCGTAGTCAACTCAGTATGGAGGAGACAGGAAATGAAATTCATAAAAGCCTCAAGCGTGGCCATCGCTTTCGCCGCCGCGTGGTTTTTTGCGGGCGCGCAGGCCACTGCCGCTGAAGATTTTCATGGGGTAACGGTCAACGTCATGACGTTCGTCGGTCCGCAGATCGCCGAGCCGTTGCAGCGTCGTGCGCCTGAGTTCGAAAAGCTGACCGGTGCGAAGATCAACATTCTGACGGTGCCGTTCTCCGACCTGTACCAGAAGCTGCTCACCGACTGGGCGTCGGGCACGAATTCCGTCGACGCGGCGGTCTTCGCGCCGCAATGGATGGTCGATTACACGAAGGGCGGCTTCCTCGAGGATCTGTCGTCGCGTGTCGCGCACGATCCGGCGCTCAAGGAAGACGACGTCATGCCGTTCTTCCGCGATTTCTCGCAGCGGTATAACGGCAAGACCTATCTGATCGCGCTCGACGGCGACTTCCAGATGGTCTACTACCGCACCGACATCCTGAAGGCGCTTGGCAAAGAGCCGCCAAAAACGTGGGACGACTATCTCGACATCGCCAAAGCTGCTAACGGCAAGACGTTTGGCGGCGACGGCAAGCCGGTAGCGGGTTCGTGCATTTCGAAGAAGCGCAACGCGCAGGCTTACTGGGCGATCATCTCGATCGCCGGCGGCTATCTGCAATCGAAGGGCACTGCGCAGGGCGCATTCTTCGATCCGACGAACTTCAAGCCGCTGATCAACAACGACGCGTTCA
>CALFSF010000227.1 GCA_937917025.1 uncultured Paraburkholderia sp. | reverse complement strand
CGCGATCGAGCGTGAAGCAGTTCACGCCGTTGCCGGTCGTCAGCACGAGCACGGTTTGCGGACCATAGACGGCATAGCCCGCGGCGACCTGCTGCGAGCCGGGTTGCAGGAACGACTGCTCGGTCGGCTGCTGGCCATCGGGGCAGCGCAGCACCGAGAAGATCGTGCCGATCGACACGTTCACGTCGATGTTCGACGAGCCGTCGAGCGGATCGAACACCAGCAGGTATTCGCCCTTCGGATAGTTGCTCGGGATCGGGAAGAACGTTTCCATCTCCTCCGATGCCATCGCGGCCAGGTTGCCGCCCCATTCGTTCGCGTCGAGCAGGATTTCGTTCGACAGGATGTCGAGATTCTTCTGCACCTCGCCCTGCACGTTCTCGCTGCCGGCGGTGCCGAGCGCTTCGCCCAGCGCGCCCTTGCTGACGTGGTAACTGATCGACTTGCAGGCCCGCGCAACGACCTCGATCAACAGACGCAGATCGGCCGGCAGGTTATTGGTCTCGCGTTGCTGCTCGATCAGGTACTTCGTAAGAGTGGTACGACGTTGCAAAGCCATTGCTTACTCCGGAAAGGCATAGGAATGCGCTGATTTTACCTGCTTGCATCCGCGCGCCCGCCTTTTGATATGGCGCGGGCGCTTTTCGCATCACAGTGGGCTCGATTTGCTGCGCATTGAGGACGGCCGTTTCTCGCATGAATAAAAAAGAGCCGGCATATCGCGCCGGCTCCATCCTCAAGCAGAACCGCCGAAAAATCAGCCCAGCGCCTTCTCCACGATTTCGCGCACATCGCGCGATTTCACCTTCGCCGCGACTGTTTCCAGCGCCGCGCGCATGCCGTCGCGCAGCGCCGGCGTGAACCGGCGCCACAGTTCCAGCGAACGCGCAAGACGCGCCGCAACCTGCGGATTCATCGCGTCGAGCGCGATCACCTGTTCGGCCCAGAAGCGGTAGCCCGAACCATCCTCCGCGTGGAACTGCGACGGATTGGCCGCGCAGAAGCTGAAGATCAGCGAGCGCGCCCGGTTCGGGTTCTTCAGCGTGAACGCCGGATGCGCCATCAGCTTGCGGACAATATCGATCACCGGCCGCTGCACGCTTCCGCGTTGCGTCGCTTGCAGCGCGAACCACTTGTCGATGACGAGCGGTTCCTTTTCGAAGCGTCGATAGAAGTCGTCGAGCGCGGCGTCAGCGAGCGTGCCGCCCGCCGCCGGCGACGCATTCAGCAGCGCCGACAGCGCCGCCGACCGGTCCGTCATGTTGTTCGCCGCGTCGTACTGCGCGTGGGCAAGACGCACGGCTTCGGCGGGGTCGTCCAGTTCGGCGAGATACGACAGCGCGAGGTTCTTCAGCGCGCGATGGCCGGAAGCCTCGGGTGTCGCCTCGTATGCGCCAGGCGTCTGATGCCGGTCGTAGATCGCGAGCCAGTCGGCGCGCAACGCGTTCGCCAGACGATTGCGCACGAACTGCCGCGCCCGGTGCACGGCGGCCGGATTCGACTCGGCCATCTGTTCGGCCAGGTACGCTTCCGAAGGCAACATCAGCGCGAGTTCGCGAAACGCCGGCGACAGCGTTTCATCGCGCAGCACGCGCGCGAACGCAGCGACCACGGCGTCGTCGAGTTGCAGCGGCTCGCCCGCCGCGGCGTGCGCCGCGAGCGCGAGCAGCTCGCGCGTCGCAAGCCGCTGGCCGGCTTCCCAGCGGTTGAACGGATCGCTGTCGTGCGCGAGCAGGAACGCGAGTTCCTCGTTCGTGTAGTCGTATTCGACGATCACCGGCGCCGAGAAATTGCGCAGCAGCGAAGGCAGCGGCCTGTCGGCAACCTCGACGAACGTGAAGGTCTGTTCCGTGGCCGTGAATTCGAGCACGCGCGTCGTGCCCGTGCCCGCCGCCGCTTCGCCATCGAGGCGCAACGGCAGATCGGCGCCGTCCTTGCCGATCAGGCCGATTGCGAATGGAATCAGCAGCGGACCTTTTTGCGTGTCGCGCGCGGCGGGGGAACTGTCGCCGTAGCCTTGCGTCAGCGTCACGCTATAGCGGCGCTGCGCGGCGTCGTACGCGGTCTTGACGGACACGCGCGGCGTGCCGGCCTGGCTGTACCAGCGCTCGAACTGCGCGAGGTCGCGGCCGTTGGCATCGGCGAGCGCGTGACGGAAATCGTCGCACGTCACCGCGTGGCCATCGTGGCGCTCGAAGTACAGGTCCATGCCACGGCGAAAGCCGTCGCGGCCGAACAGCGTCTGATACATCCGCACGACTTCCGAGCCTTTCTCGTAGACCGTCATCGTGTAGAAGTTGTTGATCTCGACATAGCTTTCCGGGCGCACCGGATGCGCCATCGGGCCGGCGTCCTCGGCGAACTGCATCTGGCGCAGCACGCGCACGTCCTCGATGCGCTTCGTGGCGCGCGCGGCTTCGTCCGTGGCGCCGCCGGCCATGTCGGCGGAAAACTCCTGGTCGCGGAACACGGTCAGGCCTTCCTTCAGGCTCAGCTGAAACCAGTCGCGGCACGTCACGCGATTGCCGGTCCAGTTGTGGAAATACTCGTGGCCCACCACGGCCTCGATGTTCGCGAAGTCGGTATCCGTTGCGGTTTCGGGATTCGCGAGCACGTACTTCGTGTTGAAGATGTTGAGCCCCTTGTTCTCCATCGCGCCCATGTTGAAATCGCTGACGGCGACGATCATGAACCGGT
>CALFSF010000226.1 GCA_937917025.1 uncultured Paraburkholderia sp. | reverse complement strand
CGTCGATGGTGTCGGTCATGACGATCACGAACTCGTCGCCGCCGTGACGCGCGACCGTGTCGCTCGCGCGCGCGCAACGCGCGAGCCGCTCCGCGACCACACCGAGCAGCCGGTCGCCGACGCTGTGTCCGAGGCTGTCGTTCACGTTCTTGAAACCGTCGAGATCGATGAACACCACCGCCACGCCCCGGTCGCGGCGCTGCGCGGCGATCAGCGCGTGTTGCAGCCGGTCGCGCAGCAGGTTGCGGTTCGGCAGGCGCGTGAGGCTGTCGTAATTCGCCTGGTATTCGAGCTGCTCCTGATAGCGGATCAGCTCGGTCACGTCGTTGATGATGCCGATGTGGTGCGTCGTCTGGCCGTCGGCGTTCGGCACCGGCGCGATGAACAGCTGGTTCCAGAACAGCGCGCCGTCCTTGTGGTAATTGCGCAGCACGGCGCTCACTTCGCGATTGGCGGCGAGCCCCTGACGAATCGCGGCAACCCCTTCCTGATCGCGGTCGTCACGCTGCAGCAGACGGCAGTCCTGGCCCAGCACTTCGGCCGGATCGTAGCCCGTGATGCGCTTGAACGCGGGGTTCACATATTCGATCAGGTTGCCGGTTTCCGCCGGCCCTGTGATCAGGATCGCGTTCACGCTCGCGTCGAGCGCGCGGCTTTGCAGGCGCAGCGCGAGATCCGAACGCTTGCGCTCGGTGACGTCCGTGTACGAGCCCAGCACGCCGATCACGCTGCCGTCGCCGTCGGTGAACGGCAGCTTGCTCGTGACGGTCGTGCGGTGCACGCCGTCGAGCACAAGATCGACCTCGAAGTTCATCTTCGGCACGCTCGACGCCATCACTTCCTCGTCGTGCGCAAGCATGTCGGGCGCGAATTCGTGCCACGGCATATCGAAGTCGGTCTTGCCGATCACCTGTTCCGGCCACGCCAGCCCGGCGTCGCGCGCGAACGCCATGTTACAGCCGAGATAGCGCGATTCGCGATCCTTCCAGAAGATGCGCTGCGGAATGTTGTCGATGACCGTTTCCAGCATCTGGTTCGAACGCTGCGCCTCGGCTTCGGCGTTGATCTGTTCGGTGACGTCGTCGGCCAGCACGAAAAACGCCGGGCGGCCGGAGAAACTCAGCGCGTGATACGAAATGTCCGCGCTGACCGGCGAGCCGTCCTTGCGACGGTGACGCCAGACGCCGGCCATCACGCGTCCGCTGCTCGGCACGATGTCGCTGCGCTGCAAATGCGACTCCAGCCGCGCGATTTCCGCGACCGGCCGGATCGCGCGAATCGTCATCGCGAGGAATTCGGTTTCGGAATAGCCGTACTGCTGCACGGCCGCGCCGTTCACCGCGAGAAAGCGCAGCGTCTCGCGATCGAAGATGTACATCGGCACCGGATGCGCGTCGAAGAGGCCGCGAAAGCGCTCGTCATTGCGGCGCAGCGCCCGCACGACGCGGATCTTTTCGCGCGCGGCGGTCTCGCGCACGCCGAACGTGTAGATCAGAAGACCACTGCCGGCGAGTGTCGTGACGAACAGGAACAGCATCGCGACCTGGGTCGATTTCGTCGAGTCGCCAAGCGCGGCTTCGAGCGCGCGGTCCTCGTCCTGGCGTATTGCCGTGAGGCCCGAATCGAACGCATCGAGTTGCGTGTCGAGACGCGTGTATTCGATTGCGGCCCACGCCCGCGAATCATCGAGCCCCGGTTGCGCCGCCCGGGCGAGCGCCGTGTCGACGCCGCGCTGCAACACGCGCGAGGCCGGCACGAGCCGGTCGAGGCCGTCGATCAGACGCGGCTCGGCGCTGAACCGGCCTCGCAGCGACGCCTCCAGCCTGCTGAGTTCGATGGCCCGACGCGTGGCGGCGCTGGCCGGCTCGATGGTGCCGGACGCTTCGAAACGGCCAAGCGCGGCCAGCCCGCCTTCGAGCGTTTCGCGCCAGGCGTCGAGGTCCTGCTTGACGCTCATCGAGCGCAAAGTCCGTTCGTCCGCGGCGCGCTGGCCGCAGATCTGCGTGTAGGCAACAAAAGCGTTCGCGCCGACAGCCGCGGCGACGACTGCCAGATTAATCAGCAGCCGCTTCGAAAAGAGATAGGTCATGAGTTCCGAACGTCGGATCGTTCTGCGGACGGGAAGCCCGGGCTGGCCTGCTTTTCGTAGCCGTACGGCGGCACGAACGCGGGTCTTTTGCGCGCTAACTTCTGGTTAACGACCGGTTTCGGAGGAGATTGAGGGTTGGCCGGGAAATAATCCGGCGCGGATGGCCGCGACCCGCGTTGCCGCTTCGCGCGTTCAGCGCAGGTCGTGCCCGGAAGCCGCGATGCCGAATTCGGTCATCGCCGGAATGAAATCGTGATTGCCTTCCGGCTTGCGCGACAGTTTGGCGAGCACATAGCGCTGAAACGGATCGAGCCGGGCCCACTGCTCGGGCGTCGGCGCCCGCAGCCGCGCGACGAGCGACTGATGCACGACGCCATCCGGCACCGCTTCCGTGTTGCGCCACGCGGGGGCTTCTTCGGGCGTGAACCACTCCGGCTCGACATTCGCGTGCGTGCGCAGCATTTCGAAGAGCGCGTGATCGAAATTCGGCTCGATGGTGGCGTCCTCCTCGACCGGAAAACGTGCCAGCAGCGCACGGTCTGCGTGCGGCAGCATCTGCCACTGCGCGAGCGAGATGCGCAGGCCGAAGCGGTCGAGATTGAAGCGCACGGACATCGGAATGAAGCTGAGATTCTCCGATGAAGCAACTTCGAAGTTGAAGAGGAGCGGCGCTTCGTTGAGTCCCATTTCAGTTTCCTCGTTGGTGGCGGACAACGCGTGATGCCAGCTTGAGGTATTTTAGAACCTTATTCGCGCCCCGGAGACGCATTGGCGCATGGGCCGCGCATCCCGCTTGCGGCAATTCAAGGAGTGGACGCTTGAACGAACTGGAAACCACCGGCCAGCCCGGCGCCGTCGAGCTGATGGTGCAGCGACATCGGGGCGGGTCGGTCGAAACGATCGCCGATCATGTCGGTCAGGAATGGCCCGTCGCGCTCGTTTTCAATGGCATTTCGCATGCTGTGATGATGTGCACGCCGAGCGACCTGGAAGCGTTTGCGGTCGGTTTCGCGATTTCGGAAGGCATTGTCGGGCGCAGCAGCGACATTCAGGACATCGAGGTGGCGTGCTTCGAAGGCGAGATGCCGTACGCCGAAGTGCAGCTGACGGTCGTGCAGCAGGCGTTCGTCGCGCTGAAGGAGAAACGCCGCGCGCTCGCGGGGCGCACGGGCTGCGGCGTCTGCGGGATCGAAAGTATCGACCTGCTCGATCTGCAGCCGGAAGTGGTGCCGGATACCGGCTTCCTGACGCGTCTCGCGCCCGATGCGATTGCGCGCGCCGCACGCGCATTGCCGGCCCATCAGGCGCTGACGAAATTGACGGGCGGCCTGCACGCGGCCGCATGGTGCGATGCGGAAGGCGCGATCCGCTACGCGTTCGAGGACGTCGGCCGCCATAACGCGCTCGACAAACTGATCGGCCAGCTGGTGCTCGATCGCGCGGATGCGAAGGACGGCTTCGTGTTCCTGTCGAGCCGCGCGAGTTACGAGCTGGTGCGCAAGGCGGCACGCGTCGGCATTCCGATGCTCGCGACGATTTCCGCGCCTTCCTCGCTCGCGATTGCGATTGCGAAAAAAGCGCAGTTGAGGCTGGTCAGCTTCTGCCGCGAATCCGGTTACGTCGAATACGGTACGCGATGATCCTCGCATGACGGACGCTGCGAATTCATGCCGCAGCGCCCGGGGCCGCTTCGCGAAGACGCTCAGTCGAACTGCCGGAAATCCGGCTTGCGCTTCTCGAAGAACGCCTTGAACGCCTCGCGCGCTTCCGGCGCGAGCAGCATCTTGCCGAAATGCACGGCTTCCTCGGCGATCTGCGTCTGGATCTCGTGCTGCGCGGCGCGCTTCATCAGCGCCTTCGTCACGCGCAGCGACGAAGCCGGCAGCGCCGCCAGCTTGAGCGCCTGCGCCTTCGCGAACGCGTCCACTTCGGCTACGGGCAGCAGGCGGTTCACGAAGCCCATGCGCTGCGCTTCCTTCGCATCGAACGCTTCGCCGAGCAGCAGCTTTTCCGCCGCGCCCTGATAGCCGGCCACGCGCTGCAACAGCAACGACGAAGCCGCTTCCGGACACAACCCCAGTTGCACGAACGGCAGCGAGAACGTCGCCGACTCCGCCGCGTAGACCAGATCGCAATGCAGCAACAACGTCGTGCCGATGCCGACCGCCAGCCCCGCCACCGAAGCCACCACCGGCTTTTCCGCCGAACTGATGCCGCGCAGGAACTGGAACACCGGTGAATTCTCGCCCCCCGCCGGCGATTTCATGAAATCCTCCAGATCGTTGCCGGCGCTGAAAATGCCGACGCTGCCGCGAATCAGGATCGCGCGCACGGACGCGTCGCTGTGCGCTTCAGCGAGCGCATCGGCCATCGTCTGATACATCGCGGCCGTGATCGCGTTTTTCCGCTCCGGCCGGTTGAAGGCAATCGTCAGCACGCCGTCTGCGCGCTCGACCAGAATATCCATCGCCGTCTCCTCGTTATCGCTTCGATTTCCTGAATGGAAAAAACGGTTCGCAAGCCGTAAAACCTGCGAACCGCTCGTCTTGCCTGTGCGTTGTGCCGTCCGCGCTTACAGGCGCTCGATGATGCCCGCTGCGCCCATCCCCGTACCGACGCACATCGTCACCATGCCGTATCTGAAATTACGGCGACGCAGCCCGTGCACAACCGTCGAGGCGCGGATCGCGCCCGTCGCGCCGAGCGGATGACCCAGCGCGATCGCGCCGCCGAGCGGGTTGATCTTCGACGGATCGAGGCCCAGGTCCTGGATCACCGCGAGCGATTGCGCGGCGAACGCTTCGTTCAGTTCGATCCAGTCCATGTCGTCGATCTTCAGGCCCGCGGCCTTCAGCGCGGCCGGAATCGCTTCCTTCGGACCGATGCCCATGATTTCCGGCGGCACGCCGCGCACCGCGAAGCTGACGAAACGGGCGAGCGGCGTCAGGTTGAACGCCTTTAGCATCTTCTCCGACACGACGATCAGCGCGCCCGCGCCATCCGACGTCTGCGAGCTGTTGCCGGCCGTGACCGAACCCTTGTTCGCGAACACCGTACGCAACCTGGCGAGACCCTCCATCGACGTATCGGCGCGCGGACCTTCGTCGAGCGCGACTTCGCGTGTCTTCACCTTCACTTCGCCGGTGGCGAGATCGGGGAAGCGTTCGGTGATCGTGTACGGGGCGATTTCGTCGTTGAATTCGCCCGCCTGCTGCGCGGCGATCGCACGGCGATGCGACTCGACCGAGAACTGGTCCTGCGCTTCGCGGCTGATCTTCCAGCGCTCCGCGACCTTCTCCGCGGTCAGCCCCATGCCGTAGGCGATGCCGATGTCTTCGTTGCGATCGAAGATATGCGGCGACATCGATGGCTTGTTGCCCATCATCGGCACCATGCTCATCGATTCGCAGCCGCCGGCGATCATCGCGTCCGATTCGCCGACGCGGATGCGGTCCGCCGCCATCGCGAGCGCCGTCAGGCCCGACGCGCAGAAGCGGTTCACCGTCACGCCGCCGACCGTGTTCGGCAGGCCGGCCAGCAGCGCGCCCATCCGCGCGACGTTCAGGCCTTGCTCCGCCTCGGGAATCGCGCAGCCGATGATCGCGTCTTCGATCACGTTCGTATCGAGGCCCGGCACCTGCGCCACGGCCGACCTGATCGCGTGTACCAGCAGTTCGTCCGGGCGCGTGTTCTTGAACATCCCGCGCGGCGCCTTGCCGATCGGCGTGCGGCTCGCGGCGACGATGTATGCGTCCTGCAATTGCTTTGTCATTTGAAGCTCCTTTCCCATGCCATCGGCACTCGTCGCGCGTTAGTTACGCACCGGCTTGCCGGTCTGCAACATGCCCATGATCCGTTCCTGCGTCTTCTGCGTACCGAGCAGATCGACGAACGCACGGCGCTCGAGTTGCAACAACCATTCTTCGTCGACGAGGCTGCCCGCTTCGACGTCGCCGCCGCACACGGCTTCGGCGATGCGGCTCGCGATCAGGTAATCGTGCTCGCTGATGAAGCGGCCGTCGCGCATGTTGACGAGCGATGCCTTGATCGTCGAAATCGCCGAGCGGCCCGCGACCGGCACCTGCGTCACGCGCAGCGGCGCGCGGTAACCGGAGGCCGACAGCGCACGCGCTTCCTTCTTCGCGGTGTCGAGCAGTTCGAACACGTTGAAGACGATCGTGTCGGACGGCTTCAGATAGCCCATCGCGCGCGCGTCGAGCGCCGAGGACGAGACCTTCGCCATCGCGGCGTTTTCGAACGACTTCTGCAGGAACTTCAGCAGATCGGTTGTCGCGCCCACTTGCGTCGCAGCTTCGGCGGCACGCAGCGCGGCTTCCTTCAGGCCGCCGCCCGCCGGCACGAGACCGACGCCGACTTCGACAAGACCCATGTAGCTTTCGATATGCGCGACGCGCTTCGCGCTATGCAGCGCCAGCTCGCAGCCACCGCCGAGCGCGATGCCCGACACGGCGGAAATCACCGGCACGCTCGCGTACTTCACGCGCAGCATGCCCTGCTGGAACTTCTTCACGAACGGCTCGATGCCCTTCGCGCCGCCCATCATGAACGCGGGCATCGCTTCTTCGAGATTCGCGCCCGCCGAGAACGGGCCGCCCGGCGTGCCGAGTTTCAGCGACGTGGGCTGCCACACCACCAGACCCTTGTAGTCCTTTTCGGCGAGTTCGATCGCCTGCACGAGGCCGTCGATCACCGACGGTCCAATCGTATTCATCTTGCTCTTGAACGACACGATGAGCACGTCGTTCTCGCCCGCACGGTCGTCGACCCATGCACGCACGGCATCGGTTTCGAACAGCGTCTTGCCGTAAGTCTTCGGGTCGGCAGCGGTTTCGCCGGCGAGCGGCGCGCGGAACACCTGCCTGTCGTACACGGACAAGGTAGAGCGCGGCACGAACGACTTCGAAGCCGGCGACCACGAGCCCTCGTTCGTATGCACGCCGCCCTTTTCCGCAACCGGCCCTTCCAGCACCCAGGCCGGCAGCGGCGCGTCCGACAGCGCCTTGCCTGCCGCGATATCTTCCTGCACCCATCCGGCGACCTCTTTCCAGCCGGCTGTCTGCCAGCCTTCGAACGGGCCTTCGTTCCAGCCGAAGCCCCAGCGGATCGCGAGGTCGACGTCGCGCGCGTTGTCCGCGATCGCTTCGAGATGCACACCGATGTAGTGGAACACATCGCGGAAAATGGCCCACAGGAACTGCGCCTGCGGATGCTGCGATTCACGCAGCAGCTTCAGACGTTCTGCCGGCGGGCGCTTCAGGATACGGCCGATGATTTCGTCGGCCTTCGCGCCGCCGTCGACATAGCCGCCCGTCTTCGGGTCGAGTACCTTGATCGTCTTGCCTTCTTTCCTGTAGAAGCCGGCGCCGGTCTTCTGGCCGAGCGCGCCCTGCTTCACGAGTCCGGCGAGCACCGCGGGCGTCTCGTAGACCGCGAAAAACGGGTCGCCCGCGAGCGTGTCCTGCATCGTCTTGATGACGTGCGCCATCGTGTCGAGACCGACCACGTCGGCGGTACGGAACGTCGCCGACTTCGCGCGGCCGAGACGGCTGCCCGTCAGGTCGTCGACTTCGTCGAAACGCAGGCCGAACTTTTGCGCCTCGGCGATCACCGCGAGGATCGAGAAAATACCGACGCGGTTCGCGATGAAGTTCGGCGTGTCTTTCGCGCGCACGACGCCCTTGCCGACCACGCTGGTGAGGAACGATTCGAGCTGGTCGAGGATTTCCGGGCGCGTGGCCGCGGTCGGGATCAGCTCGACGAGGTGCATGTAGCGCGGCGGGTTGAAGAAGTGCACGCCGCAAAAGCGCGACTTCAACTCATCCGAAAAGCCCTTCGACAGTTCGGTGATCGACAGACCCGACGTGTTCGTCGCGAAGATCGCATGCGGCGCGATATGCGGCGACACCTTCCTGTACAGGTCGTGCTTCCAGTCCATGCGCTCCGCGATCGCTTCGATCACGAGATCGCATTCCTCGAGCTTCGCGATGTCGTCGTCGTAGTTCGCGGGCTGGATGTACTGCGCGTCGTCCTTGACGCCGAACGGCGCCGGCGACAGCTTCTTCAGGTTCTCGACCGCCTTCAGCGCGATCGCGTTCTTCGGGCCTTCCTTTGCGGGAAGGTCGAACAGCAGCACGGGCACCCTGGCGTTGATCAGGTGCGCAGCGATCTGCGCGCCCATCACGCCGGCGCCGAGCACGGCTACCTTGCGAATGATCAGATTGCTCACGTCGTTCCTCCGGGGAATGATGCGGTGTCGCCCGTCGCGCGAATGCGCGAGCGGGGGCAAACGCGCCGCGCGTTCAGCATGATGCTGCGCGCGGCGCGTGCCGGAATGGGCTTAGAACAGCGACTCTTCCACTTCCATCAGCGACTTCGAACCGGCGCGCGCCTGACGGATCGTCATCGCGGTTTCCGGCAGCAGCTTCGCGAAGTAGAAGCGCGCGGTGGCGAGCTTCGCCTTGTAGAACGGGTCGCCCGACGCTTCGTGATCCAGCGCGATGCGCGCCATGCGCGCCCAGAAGTACGAGAACACCAGGTGGCCGACCGTACGCAGATACGGGACAGCGGCGGCGCCCACTTCGTCGGGGTTCTGCATCGCCTTCATGCCGATTTCCATCGTGAGCTTCTGCACCTTTTCGCCGATGTCGGCGAGCGGGTTGATGAACTCCTGCATCTCCGGTTTGATGCCTTCGGCCTCGACGAATTCAGCGACCAGCTTGCCGAACTTCTTCATCTTCGCGCCCATGTCGCCGAGCACCTTGCGGCCCAGCAGGTCGAGCGACTGGATCGCGTTCGTGCCTTCGTAGATCATGTTGATACGCGCGTCGCGCACGTACTGCTCCATGCCCCATTCGGCGATGAAGCCATGGCCGCCGTAGATCTGCATCGCGTGATTCGTGCCTTCGAACGCGTTGTCCGACAGGAACGCCTTCAGGATCGGCGTGAGCAGCGCGACGAGATCGGCGGCGTCCTTGCGAACGGATTCGTCCGCGTGCGAGAGTTCCTTGTCGATGTGCAGCGCCGACCAGTACGAGAACGCGCGCGCGCCTTCCGCGTAAGCCTTCTGCGTGAGCAGCATGCGACGTACGTCCGGATGCACGATAATCGGATCGGCGGCCTTTTCCGGCGCCTTCGGGCCCGTCAGCGAACGCATCTGCAGGCGCTCCTTCGCGTACGTCAGCGAGTTCTGGTACGCGACCTCGGTGAGCCCGAGGCTTTGCATGCCGACGCCGAGACGCGCGGCGTTCATCATCACGAACATCGCGTTGAGGCCCTTGTTCGGCTCACCGACGAGCCAGCCCTTCGCGTTGTCGAGGTTGATCACGCAGGTTGCGTTGCCGTGAATGCCCATCTTGTGCTCGATGGAGCCGCATTTCACGCCGTTGCGCTCGCCCGGCTCACCCGCTGCGTCCGGCACGAACTTCGGCACGATGAAAAGCGAAATGCCCCGGGTGCCCTTCGGTGCGTCCGGCAGACGCGCGAGCACGAGGTGAACGATGTTCTCCGCCATATCGTGTTCGCCGCTCGAGATGAAGATCTTCGTGCCGCTGATCGCGTACGAACCGTCGCTGTCCGGCTCGGCCTTCGTGCGCAGGATGCCGAGATCGGTGCCGCAATGCGGCTCGGTCAGGCACATCGTGCCGGTCCATGTGCCGGATACCAGCTTCGGCAGATACCGCTGCTGCAGTTCCGGCGTGCCATGGGCGTGCAGGCATTCGTACGCGCCGTGCGAGAGGCCCGGATACATCGTCCAGGCCTGGTTCGCCGAGTTGAGCATTTCGTAGAGCGCGTTGTTCACGAATGCGGGCAGGCCCTGGCCGCCGTATTCGGGATCGCAGCCGAGCGCGGGCCAGCCGGCTTCGACGTACTGCCGGTAAGCTTCCCTGAAGCCCTTCGGCGTGGTCACGACGCCGTCGCCGACGTACGTGCAGCCTTCCTGGTCGCCGCTCTGGTTGAGCGGGAAGAGCACTTCGGAGCAGAACTTGCCGGCTTCTTCGAGCACCTGGTTGATCGTCTCGGCGTCGAGATCCGCGTGCTTCGGCATCTGCCTGATCTCGGCTTCGACGTTAAGCAGCTCGTGCAACACGAATTGCATGTCGCGCAACGGCGCGGCGTACTGTCCCATGACTCTTCTCCACTCCAAAGGTGTTGGCTTAAAGCCTCGCCACCAGCCAGCGTCCCGAACCCGGACCTGTTGCGCCGACGAACCCGATGGATCCGGAGGCGCCGCTAGCGGCTGTTGCTTTGATACGAAACGATCAATTTGTCCAGCGAGGCCCACGTCAGGCGCACGGCATCCGGCAGGTGCAGGAAGCGCGCATCGTGATGCAGGCCCAGCGTCAGGCTGTACAGTTCGAAAAGCATCAGTTGCGGATCGGTATCCGCACGCAGATGCCCTTCTTCCATCGCCTGCAAAACGGCTCGCGTGAGCGCGGCGCGCCAGATGCTCACGCTCTCCACCAACTGCTCGCGCACCGGGTTGTCCGCACGGTCGTCGTATTCGACCGCGCCGCTGATGTAGATGCACCCCGTCGTGACTTC
>CALFSF010000225.1 GCA_937917025.1 uncultured Paraburkholderia sp. | reverse complement strand
TCGACGTACGGTGTGCCGCGGTTCGCTTCTTTCGCGCAGTCGTCCCATCTGCGCAGGCGCAGTGCGTCTTCCGCGTAGGGTTTGGCGAGGAAGGCCCGTGCCTCGTCGCTGCTATAGATACCACCCTGCAACTCGAGGCTTCGCACCGCATCGGCCGACAGTTGTCCGAAGTACGTTTCGTCGATCGCGCACAGGCAGCGCTTGGCGTCCACATGCAGACGGATCGGCTCCAGTACCGCCTCCGGCAGCACCGGCCGCAGGAACGGTAACGCGAAATATTGATGCAGGTCGTCGATGCCGCGCGCCGTCGGCGTCTCGCCCTGCTGGTTCAGCAGGTGTCCGAGATCGTGAAGGAAAGCTGCGGCGATCAGTTCATCGCCCGCGCCCGCTTCTTCCGCGAGTGCCCCGCTCTGCAATGCGTGTTCGAGCTGCGTGACAGGCTCCCCGCTATAGGCGAGCTCGCCGTGCCGCTCGAACAACGTACGGATGTCGTCCAGACTCAATGCCACGCTCTTACTCCCACGGTAACGAAAACGTCTTCAGGTTAGTGAAGCTCTTCATCGCTTCCTGCACGCCTTCCTTGTAACCAAGGCCTGAATCCTTGATACCGCCAAACGGCGTCAATTCCGACCTGTAGCCCGGCACTTCCCATACGTTCACCGTGCCGACGCGCAGCTCGTTGACGAAACGGATGATCGCGTCCTGACGGTTCGTGCAGACGCCCGATGACAACCCGAACGCCGTGCCGTTGCTGATCTGGATCGCGTCGTCGAGCGTATCGAACGTGATGACCGGCGACACCGGACCGAACGTTTCCTCGCGCACGAGCGCCATCGAAGGATCAACCCGATCGAGAACCGTCGGCGAATACAGCGCGCCGCGGCGCTGGTTGCCCACGAGCAGCCGCGCGCCCTGCGCCACCGCTTCGTTCACGCGCGATTCGAAGAACTTTGCGGCAGCTTCGTCGATGACGGTGCCCATCTGGTTTGCCGCGTCGAACGGATCGCCGTAGACCCACGCGCGGGTTTTCTCCACCACGATCTCAGTGAAACGCGCGGCAACGCTCTTTTGCACGAGCATGCGTTTGACCGCCGTGCAACGCTGCCCGGAGTTCTTGTACGAGCCCAGCACCGCGAGCGTGGCCGCGCGTTCGAGATCGGCGTCTTCGAGCACGATCAGCGGGTCGTTGCCGCCCAGCTCCAGCACGACGCGCCGGTAGCCCGCTCGCGCCGCGATGTGTTTGCCGATTGCCACGCCGCCCGTGAACGTCACGAGTTCAGCGCGCGGATTCGTCACGAGCTCGTCGGCGATTTCGCGCGGGTCGCCCGTCACGACCTGCAGCATCGGCGCGGGCAAACCGGCTTCGTACAGGATGTCCGCGAAATAGTATGCGGAGAGCGGCACTTTCTCCGACGGCTTCAGCAGCACGCAGTTGTTGGTCGCGATCGCCGGCGCCACCTTGTGCGCGACCTGGTTCATCGGATGGTTGAATGGCGTGATCGCAACGATCACGCCCGCGAGCGGCTCGCGCTGCGTAAACACGCGACGCTTCTTGCCATGCGGCGTGAGATCGCACGAAAAACTCTGGCCGTCGTCGCGCAACGCTTCGATCGACGAAAACTTCAGCACATCCGCGACGCGCCCGATCTCGTAGCGCGAATCCTGCTTCGACAGGCCGGATTCGAGCGAGATCAGATCCGACGCTTCTTCGGTGCGCTCCCGCATCAACTCAGCCGCGCGCTCGAGAATCCGCGAGCGTTCGTAGCGCGTGAGCTTCGACTGATACGCAGCTGCGTATTCGAACGCGCCGCGCACATCGTCGACGCTTGCAAGCGGCACCGTGCCCACGCGCAGCCCCGTATAAGGATCGAATACATCCAGCGCGCGATCGCGCATCGCGCGCTCGCCCTTCAGACGCAGCGCCTCAACACGAAACGCGGGGTGATCCTTATGCGTGAGCGCATTCATGATTGCACCACATGGTTGAGCGCAAGATCGAAGATGTCGAAATTGCGCAGACGCCGCCCTTGCGTCGCGGAGCGTTCGATCGGGCGATTGAAAAGCAGTGGCACGGTCTGCTCGGACAAACCGCCGTGCGAGCGCAGCGGCACCGTCAGGCCGGACAGATCGTGCTGTTCGCGGCGCGTACCCAGCACGACGTTGCGCGTGCTGACCACGACGATGTCGCCCACGCGGTCGTTCGGCAATTCGAAGCGCTCGCACGCTGCCTTGTTGTCGAGCACGACTTCGATGCCCGGCAGACCGCCGATGCGTTCGATGACCTGAGCGGCGCCGACATCACGCGGCAGATAAACCGTTGCGAACGAACCGAGCGCACCGTGGTGAACCACATACGGATCGGTGATCGGCAGAATCACGCGCGCGGTTTGCGCGCCGAGCCAGTCGTCCAGCACGTCCTGCAGGTAGATCACATTCGGCTCGCCCGTCTTCGGATCGTGCTTTGCGTTCATGCCGTGGTCGGCGGTCAGCGCGACCACCCAGCCAAGTGCGTCGAGCTTTGCCAGGTAGCCGTCCATCATCGCGTAGAACGCGTTTGCACCTTCGGTGCCCGGCGCGGACTTGTGCTGCACGTAATCGGTGGTCGACAGATACATCAGGTCGAGCTTGCGGGTTTCGGCGAGCCGCACGCCCGCCGCAAACACGAATTCGGACAGCCCCGCGCTGTAGACGTCCGGCAACGGCAGGCCGACCAGATCGAGTACGTTGTCGATGCCGTTTTCCTCACGCGTCACGCTGTCTGCTTTTTCGGCGGAAAAGCAGATGCCTTTCATCTGCCAGCCAAGCAGACGGCGCAGCTTGTCCTTCGCCGTCACGACCGCCACTTTCGCGTCCACTTCCGACGCGGCGGCCAGCAGCGTGCCGGCTCGCAGATACGCGGGATCGTTCATCATGACTTCGGCGCCCTTGCCGCCGTTCGCGTCCGGATCCCAGAAATAGTTGCCGCAAATGCCGTGCACCGAAGGCGGCACGCCGCAGACGATCGACAGGTTATTCGGGTTGGTAAAGGACGGAATCACGCAGTCGCCCTTAAAGGCCGTGCCGCCCTTCAGTATCCTGCCGAGGAAGGGCGCGACGCCGGCCGCGACCGCGGCTTCCAGATAGTCGTATTCGCAGCCATCGACGCACACGACGACAGTCGGCGTCGATGGAAAGGCGTACTGGCGACCGTTGGCTTCGAAACTGCGTTGAGTCAGGTTTGACATCGTCTTCATCCATTCGCGTCGATCACGCGCGTTCTTCACCGGTCATCAGTCAAGACTGGAGCGGCCCGGTATCGCAGACCGCACGGCCCGCGCGACACCGGCAACTACGCGGCCCAGTCAGCTTCGTTAAGCATGTCGCCACGTGCGCGGTTGCCATCGGCGATCGTTCACCCAATCGCATTGCTGGCAGCGTTTTGCATATTTTCGGTCATTTCGACATTTTTTGCCACATCGATATGTGTGATGCGCCGACGAGGGACACATCACGAAAAAAATCTGGACGGTAGCCGGTCAGTCCACGCGACGGCGTGGCACGCGAGCGGCGATCAGCAGCAGCGCAGCGAGCGAGACGAGCAGAAGAATCAGCGAAAGTGCGGAAGCCGGCAGGTAATAACCACGCTCGACCTGCCCAACGACGACGATCGGCACGGTTGCAAAACCCGGCGGATAAACAGTCAGGGTCGCGCCCAGTTCGCCGAGCGACAGCGCAAAGCCCAGCGCGAGACTCGCGCGGATGGCCGGCACGAGCTGCGGCAGCACGACGCGCCGCAACACCATCGAAGGCGGTGCACCGAGACTGGCCGCCGCTTCACGCAGGATGGTCAGTTCGGGACGCAATGCGGCGCTTGCGCAGCGATAGCAGAACGGCAGGACGAGCGCGAGCTGCACGAACACGACGATCGCAGCTGAACCCGACAGGTCGACGGGCGCCTTGTGATACGCGATCAGCACAGCCAGGCCGAGCACGACGCTCGGCACGCCATTGGGCATCATCGCGATCGTATCGACGAGCGCGCCCAGTCCGCGGCGATCGCGTCCTTCGAGCGCCAGCGCAAGCCACAAACCGAGCACGGTGCCGAGCACCGCAACGCCGAAGCCGGTTTCGAGGCTCGTGGTGAGCGCATCGAAATCGCTGGAACCGAGGCGTTCGAACCACCGCATGCTGAAACCGTCGGGCAGGATCGTGCCCGACCAGTGCGCCGCGACGCTCGAGAGCGCGACCACGCCCACGGGCAGCACGAAAAGCCAGAAACACAGCAGCGCGGCGAGACCGAGCAGGATGGAGCCCGCGATACGCACCAGGATGTTTCGCTTCACCGGCCGTGCGCGATGATGGATCGCCGGCAGCGGAACCGGGTCGAGTTCAGCGTCCATGGGCTGCACCTCCTGCCTTGCGCCGGTTGACCTGGCGATACAGCGCGTAAAGCGACAGCGACATCGCCAGCATGACGACGGCGCCCGCCGCCGCAGTGGGCAGATCGAGGTCGACGGTCGCCGAACTGTAGATCGCGACCGGCAGCGTGATCAGATGCGCGCTGCCGAGCACGAGCAGAATGCCGAACTCGTTGAGCGTCAGCAGGAAACAGAGAATCGTGCCGGCCGCGATGCCTGGCCACGCGAGCGGCAGGATCACGCGAAACGCGACCATCCAGCCGGGCGCGCCGAGGCTGCGCGCCGCTTCGATCAGGCGCATGTCGAGCGTCGCGAACGAAGCGAGCGTCGGGCGCACGACGAACGGCGCGTAAAACATCACCTCGGCGAGAACCACGCCGCCGATGCCAAACAGAAAATCGAGCGGCGGGTTCTCCAGATGAAAGAGCCGTTGCAACCCGATGCTGACCGAGCCCTGCGAGCCGTACAGAAAGATCAGCGTAAACGCGACGAGAAACGACGGAAACGCCACGAACAGCTCGAGAAAGCGCGTCACCAACCGCGCGCCGGGAAACGGCTTGAAGAACAGCAGCGACGCCAGCGTCACACCAAGCAGCGAAGCGAGCCCGGCGCTTGCGAACAGGATCCACAGTGTCGTGCCGACGACACCGCGCGTCTCCGGATTCTGGAAAAACTGCGCGTACGCGTGAACGCCGAATCCGTGCGGCCCGGTGAGGCTCAGCGACACGAGCCGCACGAGCGGATAGACGACGAGCGGCCCAAGCACGACGACGAGGAGAAACAGCAGATGCCATTGCGCCGCGCGCTCGCGACGGCGCACCGCCGCCCGGTGCGCCGCGCCGCTCGCCGCACGATGCGCGTCGGCGAGCGCTTCAGGGCTGGACAAGAACGACATCATCAGCCTCATAGTGTAGTGAAATGCGCTCGCCCTTCCCCGGCATCATGCCGTGGCCGCGTTGCATCTGGACGAGAACGGGATCGTTCGGTACGGCGTCGAGCGTGACCGATACCGACAGCACCGCCCCGTACCATTCCACGGAGGCGATCGTGCCGTGCAACTGCCCTTCGCCGAGCGGCACGATGCGCATGCTCTCCGGGCGCAGACACGCAACGCGTTCTCGCTCGTTGTAGCGTGCATCGCCCATCGCGAACGCGACCTGCGGCGGCAACAGATTCGCCGCGCCCAGATAGCGCGCGACAAACGCGTCGTTCGGCGTGTCGTACAGCTGTTGCGGCGTGCCGAGCTGCGCGATGCGGCCGTCGCGCATCAGGAGCGTGCGGTCGGACAGCACGAGCGCATCGTCCTGATCGTGGGTCACGCAGATGATCGTCAGGTTCGGCAGACGCTCATGCAGCGCCTTGAGTTCGGAGCGCACCGACGCGCGCAGATTGGCGTCGAGCGCCGATAGCGGTTCGTCGAGCAGGAGCACGTCGGGCTCGATCACGAGCGCACGCGCGAGCGCGACGCGCTGCTGCATGCCGCCCGACAGCTGTGCCGGCATCACGTGCCCGGCGTCGCCGAGCTGCACGAGCTTCAGTGCATCCGCGACGCGCCGCGCGATGTCCCTGGCCGGCGTGCGGCGTGCCTTCAGCCCGAACGCGACGTTCTCGTATACGGACAGATGCGGAAACAGCGCGTAGCTCTGGAACAGCAGACCCAGATTGCGACGATGCGGCGAGACGTGCGTCAGGTCGCGCCCCGCGACCGTCAGCGTGCCCGCCAGTCCATCGGCTTCGATGAAACCGGCGATGAAGCGCAGCAGCGTCGTCTTGCCGCAACCGCTGCGTCCCAGCACGGTCAGCAATTCGCCGCGCTGGATCGTCAGCGACAGATCATCGAGTATCGTGCGCGACCCGAAGCGCACCGTCAGATGATCGATCTGCACGCCGCCGGGCGCGCCCGGACGCGCATCATCGAGCGCGTCCGGTTCGGCGCCCAGAGCGCCAGGCTGAGCAAGACTCGCCGTGTTCACCGGTTTCATCCTCCGAGAGGGGTAGTACTGGTACAGGAAACCACCGCGCGTTACTTCGGCTTGACGACCTCGAGCTGCTTGCCCGACGAACCGATCACGTCGTTCTTCCAGCGCGCAGTCCAGTCAGCCTTCTTCGCCAGCACCTGATTCCAGTCCACCGGGATCACCTTCACGCCCGCCGTCGCCTTCTTCATGATCTCGCCGTTCTTGCCCGTCAGCGCAACGTCCGTACGGCCCGGGATACCGAAAATATCCGTGACCTTCGACTGCACTTCGGTCGACATCAGGTAGTCGATCAGCTTCTTGCCTTCCGCCTGGTTCGGGCCGTTCCGGATCAGACCGATGGCGTACGGCAACTGGAACGTCGTCGGCTGGCCGCCCTCGTGCGCGAGGAAAATCGGCTTGAGCGACAGGCCGCCGTTGGCTGCGTCGTCGAGGTCCATCTGCAGGTCGCCGTTTGCGAGCGCGATTTCGTTACGCGAGAGCAACACGTCGAGGTAACCCGTGCCCTTCGTGTGGAACTTCGCGCTCTGCTCGAGCTTCTTCAGGTAGTCGAACGCCTTGTCTTCACCCATCAGCGACGTCGTGAGAATGATCACGGCCATGCCGTCGCCCGCCGTTGCAGGGTTCGAATACGCCACCTTGCCGGCGAAATCCGGATGCAGCAGGTCGGCGAACGTCTTCGGCTGGTTTTTCGTGACTTCCGGGTTGATCGCGAACGTGAAATAGTTGTTCACGAACGTCGCCCACGAGCCATCCGGCGCCTTCGCGATCGCCGGCACGTTCTTGTAGTTCACGCTTTCGTAATTCTGCAGGAGGCCCGCCTGGCCCGCCTGCTGGATGAACGGCGGCAGCGTGACGAGCACGTCGGCCTTCGGCGCATCCTTTTCGATCGTCGCGCGGTTCACCACCTCGCCGCTCCCCGCGGTGACGATGTTGACCTTCACGCCTTCTTTCTTCTCGAACGCGGGCAGCACGTCCCTGTAGAGGTTCTCGAGGCCGTCGGCCGTGTACAGCACCACCGCGCCAGCCGCGTGCGCGGGCAATGCAGCGCCGCCGAATGCCGCCGCGGCCATCAGTGCCGGAAGCAGTTTGCGGACGATGCCGGCCGTCGCGTGAAGGTGATTTTTCTCTGTCATGTCGCTCTCCGAAAGGCAAAAACCAGACGGTCGGGAAAACCCCATACCTGTTGTGATCGAAACGGCGCGTGCGCCGTGCCCGTTTTTTTGCATTGCTACAGCCAGATTGCAGATTGCTGACAACCTTACTGATTCATTTCCAGCGAGACGTCCGGCCGGCGGATTGTTCCGTAACCCCATGCCTTGCCTGACCGGGCACGGCAAGAATCACAGGTTTCCGTGACAGCGGCATGACTATTTTCACGAATTCCAAAAAATGACACAATTCGCCAATAATATGCATATCGCTCGTGCATGCAAGATGCACGTTTTCATCTGACTACGGAGGTTGTGTGATTCCCGGAAACGATCCAATCCTGCTGACACCGGGGCCGCTTTCGACCTCGCCCGAAACCCGCCAGGCGATGTTGCGTGACTGGGGCTCGTGGGACGTCGCCTTTAACCAGATGACGCAAACCGTCTGCACCGACCTGCTCGAAATCGTACATGGCGAAAATGACTACGTGTGCGTGCCGATGCAGGGCAGCGGCACATTCTCCGTGGAAGCCGCCATCGGCACGCTGGTGCCGCGTAACGGTTGCGTGCTCGTGCCGAACAACGGCGCGTACTGCACGCGGATCATCAAGATCCTGCAGCGCATGGGTATCGCGTACGTGGAGCTTGCGCTGCGCGACGACGAGCCGGCGAGCGCCGCCGCGATCGAGGATGCGTTCAACAGCGACGCGCGCATCACGCACGTCGCGCAGGTGCATCTGGAAACGAGCGCGGGCCTTCTGAATCCCCTCGACGACGTCGCCGCGCTGTGCCAGCGTCATGGCAAAAGCCTGATCGTCGACGCGATGAGTTCGTTTGGCGCGCTGCCAATCGATCTGCGCAAGGGCGGCATCGACGCACTGGTATCGGCGAGCGGAAAGTGCCTCGAAGGCGTGCCGGGCATGGGCTTCGTGATCGTGAGGCGCGACGTGCTGCTGGCAAGCGAAGGCCGGTCGCCCTCCCTCGCGCTCGATCTGCACGACCAGTACGCGTACATGCAGAAGACCACGCAGTGGCGCTTCACGCCGCCGACGCACGTCCTCGCCGCGTTGCGCAATGCGCTCGACCGCTTTATCGCCGAAGGCGGCCAGCCGGCGCGCGGGGCGCGTTACCGGCAGAACTGCCGGACGCTGATCGACGCGATGAAAGCGCTCGGCTTCGAGCCGTTCCTCGCGGCCAACGTACAGGCGCCGGTGATCGTCACGTTCCACGCGCCGAAAGACCCGGCATGGCGTTTTGTGGACTTTTACGCGGCCGTGCGCGACGCCGGTTATGTGCTGTATCCGGGGAAGCTCACGCAGGTGGAGACGTTCCGCGTGGGCTGCATCGGCGCCATCGATGCCGACGAACTGCACAGCGCGGTGGCGGCGATCGACCGCTCGCTTAAAAAACTGGGCGTGCGTGTACGCTGACAGCGGGCACGGCGGCGAAATGCAGGGCGAGACCGTGGAAATACGCGTACCTCAGGCGATCAGGATTTCCGGGCCGCGCGTCGCGATCGCTTTCGCCAGCGCGCGGTCCGGCGCCAGCTCGGTCACGAGATAGCGGGCCGACTCGAAGCCGTTGATCCGCACGGGCGTGACGCGGCCGAACTTCGAGTTATCCGCGACGACGATCACCATCCCCGCTGCCGCGATCATGCGGCTGCGCACCTCGGCGGCCATGCGCGAGTAATCGGTGAGCCACGCATCGGTCGAAATGCCGCCCGCGCCGATCAACGCGAAATCCGCGTGGTACTGGCTTAGCTGGTGGATCGTATCGAGGCCGAAGGTGGCGTCTTCCAGGTCCGACAGTTCGCCGCCAAGCAGCGTCACGCGATTGTCGTTGCGTCTTCCGAGCAGCAGCGCGATGCGCCAGTCGTTGGTGTAGACGGTGAGCCGGTGCCGGTCGGTCAGCGCGCGCGCGACGGCCTGCGTCGTGCTGCCCGAATCGATGATGACCGAGGCGCCGTCTGGAATGAACTGCGCGGCGCGTTCGCCGATCGCGCGCTTGGCGCTGGCGTTCGCTGCTTCACGCGTATCGAGATCGGGCTCGCGACGGTCGCTCGACAGCGCGCCGCCGTGAGTTGTCACGATCAGGCCGCGGCCGGCCAGCGTATTCAGATCGCGCCGGATCGTCTCGCGCGAAACGTTCAGCTCGCGAACGAGTTCAGCGACCGACAACGCGCCGTTTCTGGCGACCTGCGACAGGATGTATTGGTGACGTTGTTCTGCAAGCATCTCTGGGGGCGCCGGGCTGACGGCACACGTGAGTTCGGAAGGCCGGCGTATTGTATTACGCGATCCGCCGGAACGCTCCGCGCCGTGCGCTTCCCTGCTACCCTGAATGCTCCCGTCGCGCATCGTCGATGCGCGCTCCGTCAAACGAACTGCCGATGCGTCCACTGTTTCGCCGACTCCTGCTGCTGTTCCACGCTTTGCGCTACGGCGCGCGGCTCATCTGGCTCGCGGCGCCGGAACATCACAAGCTGCGCTGGGCCGCGACACTTGCAAGCCGTCTGCATGGATCGGACAAGGCACGCGCAAGCGTGCATGGCGCGCTGCCACAACTCGGTCCGCTCGCCAGCGCGTTCGCCACGGCGCTCGCCGAACATCCTGAGCTCGCGAGCGGCACGCTCCACGACGTGATCGACGCCGTCGACCACATGCAGGCGCCGCTACCGCCGCAAGAGGTCGAACGCGCGCTGGAGGCGGCCTTCGGACGGCCGCTCGCCACGCTGTTCGCATCCGTCGATCTCGCGCCTGCGCGCAACGGCTTTGCCGAACAGACGCATATCGCGCGTCTGATCACACCCGTCGACGGTCACTGCAACGTGTCGATCAAGCTGCTGCGCGAGGCGGAAGTCGAGCAGATCGGCGACGAGGCCGCGCTTCTGCGCTGGGTCGCGCGCTGGCTCGAGAAGTTTTCGGGCACCGCGCGCCGGCTGCAACTGCGCTCGCTCTCCGGATCGTTCACGCAGGAGTTGCTGCGTCGCTTCGACCTGCGCGCCGAAGCGGCCAATCTCAGCCAGACCGGTCATCACTTCGATCGCGAAACGCGGATCGCCGTACCAGCCGTGATCTGGGATCTGTGTACGCCCCCCACGCTAGTCGCGCAGCGGATCGACACCCTGACGGTCGCGAACGTCATTGGACTGCACGCACATCACATCAAGCTC
>CALFSF010000224.1 GCA_937917025.1 uncultured Paraburkholderia sp. | reverse complement strand
TCGACCCGAGTTAGCGCTTTAGCGCTTACTCGGGTCCCATGCATCGCTGTCGACCCGAGTTAGCGCTTTAGCGCTTACTCGGGTCCCATGCATCGCTGTCGACCGGAGTTAGCGCTTTAGCGCTTACTCCGGTCCCATGCAGGGCTGTTGCCCTGCGAGGGTCTCAGGCGCGCACCGGCTTCTTGCCGTTACGCTTCGCCAGTTTCGCAATCTTGTCCTCATGCTTCGGCGACGGCCACAGGCCTTCCGAGCGGTACAGCATGATGAGCACCATCGCGAGACCGTACAGCAGCTGACGGATCACTTCCGTGTCGACGATTTCGTGACCGAAGATCCAGTTCTGCAGCGGGCCCATCGTCGAGCGCAGGAATTCCGGGAACACGGCGAGCAGCACCGCGCCGAGAATCACGCCCGGGATGTGGCCCATGCCGCCCAGCACCACGCACGCCAGCACCACGACCGATTCCCAGAACGTGAACGATTCCGGTGACACGAAGCCCTGGAACGAGCCGAACATCGCACCCGACAGGCCGCCGAACGACGCGCCCATCGCGAAGGCCAGCAGCTTCACGTTACGGGTGTTGATGCCCATCGCCTTCGCGGCGATTTCGTCTTCGCGGATCGCGGCCCACGCGCGGCCGATGCGCGAGTGCTGCAAACGCGTACACACCCAGATCACCAGCAGAGAACACAGCACGAACAGGTAGTAATACATGTACACGCTCGGGAACGAGAACCCGAGGAACGTGTGGGTCTGCGCGAGACTGAAGCCGGCGACGTTGACCGGATCGATGCCGGTAATCCCCTTCGGACCGTTCGTGATGTTCACCGGGCGGTCGAGGTTGTTCATGAAAATCCGTACGATTTCCCCGAAGCCCAACGTCACGATCGCGAGATAGTCGCCTCGCAGACGCAGCGTCGGTGCACCGAGCAGAATCCCGAAGATCGCCGCGAACGCCATTGCCACCGGCGCGATGATCCAGATCGGGGTATGCAGGCCGTTCGGGAACAGATGGGCGATCCATGCGAACTGGGTGGTCAGGTGCGGCGAGCTCAGCAGCGCCGCGGTGTACGCGCCGATCGCGTAGAACGCGATGTAGCCCAGGTCGAGCAGGCCGGCAAAGCCGACCACCACGTTAAGCCCGAGTGCCAGCATCACGTACAGCATCGCGAAGTCGAGCACGCGGACCCAGTAGTTGCCGCCTGCCGCGCCGATGACCATCGGCGCGGCGATCACGAAGATCGCGGTGATGATGCCGACGGTCAGCGTCTTCGTCAGGTTCTTCTCTGGGATGAGCGTCGTGGACGGCTCGATCGGTTGAATTGAAGTCATGTTCTTCTACTCCTTATGCTCGATCCGCGACACGTTCGCCGAGCAGCCCCGACGGACGGAACACCAGCACGATGATCAGCACGATGAATGCGAACACGTCCTGGTAGTTACTGCCGAATACGCCACCGGTCAGGTTGCCGATATAGCCTGCGCCGAGCTGTTCGATCAGCCCGAGCAGCACGCCGCCGACCATCGCGCCGCCGAGATTCCCGATCCCGCCCAGCACCGCCGCGGTAAAGGCCTTGAGACCCGGGATGAAGCCCATGTAGAAGTGCGCGTTGCCGTATTCCGACGCGATCATCACGCCGGCCAGTGCGGCGAGCGCCGAGCCGATCATGAACGTCGCAGAGATCACGAAGTTCGGGTTCACGCCCATCAGCGACGCATTGCCGGGATTCTCGGCAATGGCCCGCATCGCGCGGCCGAGCTTCGTCTTGTGCACGAGCAGCAGCAGGCCCGCCATCACGACGAACGCCACGACGATGATCACGATTTCCGTCACCGATATCACGGCGCCCGGCGTCGTGTCGGTGGCCCTGATCACGTTGATCGGGTCGGTCGGCAGCAGTTGCGGGAACGGCAGCGGGTTACGCGACCAGATCATCATTGCAAGCGTCTCCAGCAGGATCGATACGCCGATCGCGGTGATGAGCGGTGCAAGACGGGGCGCGCGGCGCAACGGCCGGTACGCGACACGCTCGATCGTATAGCCGACGACCGCGCAGACCACCGCGGCGATGACGAGCGCGATACAGAGCGTGGCCACGTTGCCGAGCCCGGGGAAGTGGTTCTGCAGCACGCCGATGGCCGAGAGCGCAACCATCGCGCCCACCATCAACACATCGCCGTGCGCGAAGTTGATGATGCCCAGAATGCCGTAAACCATCGTATAGCCCAGTGCGATGATGGCGTAGACGCTGCCAAGCACAAGTCCGTTGAGGATCTGCTGGATGAAGATATCCATTTAATGCTCCTTAGCCCGTGCGACTGGATTCGCGCTCGTCATCCGGCGGGTAGACCCGGATGAATCACGGAATCGCAACGGCACTGCGGGTACTGATAAAAGACCGGTAAGGGTTATCCGCTCCGGCTTCGCGTGGCTGCTGTTTTGCAGCAGCCGGCTTGTCCGATGCGGATGCAAAAACGGCACCGTCAGGTGGTTCGGTGCCGTCAGGCCAGACTGTTCCGTCATCACATCTTTACGACGTCGAGAACCGCTTTCTTGCCGTCCTTGAAGTCGTACAGCGTAATGGCGCCTTCTTTCAAATCGCCCTTGTCGTCGAATGCGATGTGACCGGTTACACCGTTGTAGTCGGTGGAGGGCATCGCAGCCAGCACCTTGGGCGCGTCGATCGAGTTGGCGCGCTTCATTGCATCGACGATCACGTATACAGCGTCATACGTGAACGGCGCGTAAATCTGCACCGGCGTGTGGAAACGGTCTTCGTACTTCTTCTCGAAGTCCGCCCCCCTGTCCATTTTCGAAAGCGCCAGTCCCGCTTCCGAACAGACCAGGTTCTGCACGGCGGTTCCCGCCAGCTCCCCTACCTTGTCGGTACACACACCGTCGCCGCCAAGGATTTTTGCCCTGATTCCGAGCGCCGCCGCCTGCTTCGTGAACGGCCCGCCCGTTGCGTCCATGCCGCCGTACATGATGACGTCCGGCTGAACACTCTTGATCCTCGTGAGAATGGCCCGGAAATCCGTGGCCTTGTCGGTCGTCGCCTCACGCGCCACGACCTTCGCACCGCTCGCCTCGACTGTTTTCGCGAACTCGTCGGCGAGACCCTTGCCGTAGGCCGTCGCATCGTCCACCACGGCGACGCGCCTCGCATGCAGCGTGCCGGTCGCGTAGTTGGCGAGCGCCGGGCCCTGCTGGGCGTCGGTCGCGACGACGCGATACGTCGTCTTGAAACCCTGCTGCGTATACGCCGGATTCGTCGAGGACGGCGAGATCTGCACGATCCCCGCATCGCTATAGATCTTCGACGCCGGAATCGATACGCCCGAATTCAGGTGGCCCACCACGCCGACCACATGGTCGTCGACCAGTTTCTGCGCAACCTGCGTGCCGGTTTTGGGGTCGGCGGCGTCGTCCTGCGCGTCGAGTTCGAGCTGGATGCGATGCCCGTCGATGGTCAGACCTTGCGCGTTGATTTCCTCGACGGCGAGGCGCGCGCCGTTCTCGTTGTCCTTGCCGAGGTGCGCAATGCCCCCCGTCAACGGCGCGGCATGACCGATCCGGACGACCGTCGCGTTACTGGACGGCGCAGCCGCTGCTGGAACAGCCGATGCACCATTGCCCGCCTCGCCATCGTTTTTCTTGCTGCACGCGGCCAGCAGCGCAACCGCGGCCGCGATGGTCACGGCGTGAGCAAACTTGACTCGCATTAAACAGGTCTCCTGCGCCTTGCAAAATCTGATGTCCCGAGGCCCTCTGGCCCTGAGAACGCGCGCATTGTAACTCCAATTATGCGATAGGCAATATTGTTGAACCGGCAGGGTTTTCCTGCATTGCAACCGCATTTTTGGAGCAATTCTGGTGAATTGGTGCAACCTGGTTGCGATCACCATGCGTGCATCAGTTGCACCAGCATCGCCGCCCCGGCGCATCAACTGTTGCAGCAATTCCCCCTGATGCCTGATGGCAGC
Organism: uncultured Paraburkholderia sp.; assembly: GCA_937917025.1. GTDB lineage: Bacteria > Pseudomonadota > Gammaproteobacteria > Burkholderiales > Burkholderiaceae > Paraburkholderia. Next base: position 6,707 of record CALFSF010000224.1, on the reverse strand, counting down.
GCGGTTCTGTCGATTTTGTGATTTACCTGGGTAGTAGTTTTTGATGCACTTTCCTGGTGCGAATAATCCGGCGTTTTATTGCACGCATAGATTTTAAGGGGGCCATATCAATAAGGATGGCTGAAAAATTTATCAAAAATTATGCGGAAATGTGCGCCCGCCCACACCGGAAGCGTCCACTTTTCATGATGTGGCACTTATTTTTAACAGAGGCTGATTAGCTAAGGGCGAAAAAAACCGCGCCTTGCGGGCGCGTTTTCTCATGTACTGCGTTGTGAAATCCGGTTCAGGTCGGCAACCCCAACCCGCGAGGCAACGGAAACGCGATGTTTTCCTCGATGCCTTCGAGCGCGCGCACGTTGCGCACGCCCAGTTCGTGCAGACGCGCGATAACGGCCTGCGCCAGCGCTTCAGGCGCCGAAGCGCCCGCGGTCACGCCAATGCGGCGTTTGCCTTCGATCCACGCCGGATCGATCTGCGTCGGCGAATCGACCATATAGGAAGGGATGCCGCGCTTTTCGGCTACTTCGCGCAGCCGGTTCGAGTTCGAGCTGTTCGGGCTGCCGACCACGATCACCACGTCGCATTGCGGCGCCATGAATTTGACCGCGTCCTGACGGTTCTGCGTCGCGTAGCAGATGTCCTGCTTCTTCGGCTCGCGGATAGCGGGATACTTCGCCTTCAGCGCCGCGATGATTTCGGCCGCGTCGTCGACCGACAGCGTGGTCTGCGTGACAAAGGCGATGCGGCCAGGGTCCGGCAGCGCGAGCGCCTGCACGTCCTCGATGTCCTCGACCAGATGCATGCCTTCGCCGGCCTGCCCCATCGTGCCCTCGACTTCCGGATGGCCCTTGTGGCCGATCATCACGATGTCGAAGCCGTCGGCGCGCATCTTCGCGACTTCGATATGCACTTTGGTGACGAGCGGGCAGGTTGCGTCGTACACGCGCAGCCCGCGCGATTCGGCTTCCGTGCGCACCGCCTTCGACACGCCGTGCGCGCTGAAGATCACCGTGTTGCCGGCCGGCACTTCCTCGAGCTGCTCGATAAATATGGCGCCCTTCTTGCGAAGATCCTCAACGACATAGGCGTTGTGGACGATTTCGTGACGCACGTAGATCGGCGAGCCATGCAGCTTGATGGCGCGCTCGACGATCTCGATCGCACGATCGACGCCTGCGCAAAACCCGCGCGGCTGCGCCAGCAGGATTTCGGCTTCGGCCAGAGTCGTATCCGTGATGCTCATGTTTACAGGATTCCGATGATTTTCACTTCGAACGCCAGCGGCTGGCCAGCGAGCGGGTGATTGAAATCGAACAGGGCGGACGTCTCGCCAACTTCCTTCAGCACGCCCGCGTAGCGTCCGCCGCCGGGAGCATTGAATTCGACGAGATCGCCGGGAGAAAAATCCTCGCCGATCATGCTGTTTTCGCGCAGGGTGGCAAGCGACACGCGCTGGATCATCTCCGGATTGCGCGGCCCGAAGGCCTGGCCGGCCGCTAGCTGAAAGGTCGAGTGGTGACCGACCTTCAACCCCAGCAGAATGTCTTCCAGTGGCGGCGCCAGCTGGCCGGCGCCCAGCAGCAGCGTGGCGGGCTTTCCGGTAAAGGTATTGATGATTTCGGCGCCATCGGCGAGCGAAAGCCGGTAATGAAGCGTGACGTGCGAACCCGGCTTCACTTCGGAAATGTCGATGATGCTCATGCAGTACTCGTTTCGGTCGATGCGCTGCGCGTGCGCCCTGCCTGGGCGCAATGCGAGGGTGGCAACGGAAGTGCCATGCGCAAAGGCACTATTGTAAGCCACATATCCCGTCGCGGTTGTGCGCTTCCCCGCACGCTGCTGCCATGGCCATACCGGCGCCCCCTCACGAAGGACGACATCATGCACGACACCGATCTGCTCACGCTACCCGACGACATCGCGGTCCCGGCTTTACGTGGTGCGCCGCCCGCGCCCCCGCGCTGCCGCGACTGGCCGTCGCACGACATGCCCCGGGAACGTCTGCTGGAAGCAGGACCCGGCGCGCTATCCGATACCGAGCTGATCGTGCTCATGCTCGGCTCGGGGCTGCCTGGCCACAACGTCTTCGACGTGGCGCGGGCGCTCCTCGCCCGTTTCGGTTCGCTACGCGCCATGCTCGACGCCACACCTGCCGATTTCGACGGACTGCGCGGCATCGGCCCGGCGCGGACCGCGCAGTTGCTCGCCATCGTCGAAATGGCGCGCCGCGGGCTGGCGGAAAAGATGCGCGAACGCCCCTTGATCGATTCGCCCGGCGCGGTCGAGGACTACCTGCGTCTCCTGATCGGCGCGCGCCCGTACGAAGTGTTCGTCTGTCTGTTCATGGATGCCCGACACCGGCTGATCCGCTCCGAGGAAAGTTCGCGCGGCACGCTCACGCGCATGGCGGTCTATCCACGGGAAATTGTGCGGCGCGCGCTCACCTTGAATGCGGCAAGCCTGATCGTGGCGCATAATCACCCGTCTGGCGCCGTCAAACCAAGCGCCAGCGACCGGAGCCTCACACGGGTGCTACGTGACACGCTGTCGCTCGTCGACGTGCAGCTGATCGATCATCTCGTGATCGGCACGCACGAAACGTTTTCGTTCGCCCGCGCCGGGTGGGCCTGAAGACCGGTTTTCAACGCGCCCAGGGCGCTGCGGACCGGTGTCACGCCCGGTCGTCAGGCGCAAATAACGTTTGATTTATCGGGTTTTTTCCTGCTAGAATCACGGTTTGCCTGTTTCCAACCCTGTTCCGAAGCCACCAAGGCCTTCAGGGAAATATCGAACGATCTCAAGCATCGCTCTTCTTTCCTGGATACTTTCACGGCGTTCGAACTCAGAATTAGCGTATTAGGAGTGCTCTCATGGCACGCGTATGCCAAGTAACTGGGAAAGCGCCGATGAGCGGCAACAACGTTTCCCACGCGAACAACAAGACCAAGCGTCGTTTTCTCCCGAATCTGCAAAACCGCCGTTTCTGGGTCGAAAGCGAAAACCGTTGGGTGCGTCTGCGCGTCTCGAACGCCGGTCTGCGCCTGATTGACAAGAACGGTATCGACACCGTGCTCGCAGATCTGCGTGCACGCGGCGAAGCCTAAGGAGTAGATCATGGCAAAAGGCGCACGCGACAAGATCAAGCTGGAATCGACCGCTGGCACGGGTCACTTCTACACCACCACGAAGAACAAGCGCAACATGCCGGAAAAGATGGCGATCATGAAGTTCGATCCCGTCGTCCGCAAGCACGTTGAGTACAAGGAAACCAAGATCAAGTAATCTTGCTTTCCGTTGTTCGACGAAAGTTTGACGACAAAAAGCCCCGCAAAATTGCGGGGCTTTTTGTTTTTCCACTCCTGCTCCGTCTCGCCTCATCCTCGTTAGCCATCCGGCCAGGTTTCCCGCCCGTCACCGGCGGGGTATCCTCTACCGCCTGATCGACGCACGTGATGCGTCCAGGTTGACAGAAGCCAGAGACAGGAAACACGGAGAGGCAGGGACATGAATTTCGACGTAGTGATAGTCGGCAGCGGGCTGGCCGGTTTGAGCGTCGCGCTGAATCTGGCGGAGACGCGGCGCGTTGCGGTGATTGCCAAACGCTCGATGACCGAGGGCGCCAGCGACTGGGCGCAGGGCGGCATCGCCGCAGTGCTCGATTCCGCGGACAGCATCGAGAATCACGTGCGTGACACGCTGATCGCCGGCGGCGGCCTGTGCGACGAAGCGGCTACCCGTCATATCGTCGAACATGGGCGGGCTGCCATCGAGTGGCTGATTGCCCAGGGCGTGCCTTTCACCAGAGACGATGCAGCAGAACTCGGCTTTCACCTGACACGCGAAGGCGGCCACAGCCATCGCCGCATCATTCACGCTGCCGACGCCACCGGCCACGCCGTGGTCACCACGCTAAGCGAGCGCGTGCGTCACCACCCGAATATCACGCTGCTCGAAGACCACTGCGCAATCGACCTGATCACGTCGGACCGGCTTGGCCTGCCCGGGCGGCGGTGTCACGGCCTCTATGCACTGGATATCGCCACCGGCCGCACCGTGACCATCGAGGCGCCCCACACGGTGCTCGCGACGGGCGGCGCAGGCAAGGTCTACCTGTACACGACGAATCCCGACACGGCGACAGGAGACGGCACGGCGATGGCATGGCGCGCGGGATGTCGCGTGTCGAACATGGAGTTCATCCAGTTCCATCCCACGTGTCTGTTCCATCCGTACGCGAAATCGTTTCTGATATCCGAAGCCGTGCGCGGCGAAGGCGGTATCCTGAAGCTGCCCGACGGCACGCGCTTCATGCCGAATCACGACTCGCGCGCCGAGCTCGCGCCACGCGACATCGTCGCGCGCGCGATCGACTTCGAAATCAAGAAGCGCGGCATCGATTGCGTCTATCTCGACATCAGCCATCAACCCGCCGCGTTCCTGCACGAACACTTCCCGACCATCCTCGCGCGGTGCCTCGAATTCGGCATCGACATCACGAAGGAACCCATTCCGGTTGTGCCGGCTGCGCACTATACGTGCGGCGGCGTCGTCACGGACCTCGCGGGGCGCACCGATCTGGCCGGTTTGTACGCGGTCGGCGAGACGTCCTGCACCGGTCTGCACGGCGCGAACCGGCTCGCCAGCAATTCGCTGCTGGAATGCCTCGTCGTGGGAAGGTCCGCGGCAGAGGCGATCGAGGCAGAGGGATTCGGCGCGGCCGTTCATGCGCCGCTGCCCGACTGGGACGAGAGCCGCGTCTCCGATCCGGACGAGGAAGTTGTCGTCGCGCACAACTGGGACGAACTGCGCCGGCTCATGTGGAACTACGTCGGCATTGTGCGCACCGACAAACGGCTCGCGCGCGCGAAGCATCGGCTCGCCCTGTTGCGTGACGAAATCCACGAGTACTACGCAAACTTCAAGGTCAGTCGCGATCTGCTCGAACTGCGCAATCTGGTCGACGTGGCTTCGCTGATCGTCGAACGCGCCCGCTCGCGTCGCGAAAGCCGCGGGCTGCATTTCAGCCGCGACTGGCCCGCGGCACTGCCGAAGGCACTTCCCACGGTGCTTTCATCGGAGCGTGTGTCCAACCACACGATCTGAGGCGTAAAAAACCCGCAGCGATGCGGGTTTTTTTGCTGCCAGGGTGGACCGCGCCACAATCAGAGCAATCGCATCGAGTAGTCCGTCGCGCGTACGTCCTTTGTGAGCGAGCCGATCGAAATACGATCGACGCCGGTTTCCGCGATCGTCCGTACCGTGTCGAAATTCACGCCGCCCGACACTTCGAGTACCGCCCTTCCAGCGGTGATGCGAACGGCGTCGCGCATCGCGTCGAACGTGAAGTTGTCGAGCAGGATCGACTGTGCGCGATGCGCGAGCGCGGTTTCGAGCTGCGCAAGTGTCTCGACCTCGATCTGGATCGACACCCCCGCATCGAGCGCGAGCGCCGCCTCCATCGCCGCGCCAACGCCGCCGGCGGCCGCGATATGGTTTTCCTTGATGAGAATGCCGTCGTACAGCGCGATCCGCTGATTGACGCCGCCGCCGACGCGCACCGCATATTTCTGCGCAAGCCGCAGACCGGGCAGCGTCTTGCGTGTGTCCAGGATACGCGCCTGCGTGTGCGCGATCGCGTCGACGTAACGCCGCGTCACGGTGGCCACGCCCGACAGCAGTTGCAGGAAGTTCATCGCGTTACGCTCCGCGGTCAGCAATGCGCGCGCGGGACCGCGCATCTCGCACACCGTCGTGTCGGCGGTCATATGCTCGCCCTCGCGGTAACGCCACTTCACGTCGATACGCGGATCGACGCGACGCATCACCTCGTCGAACCATGACACGCCGCACAGCACGGCATCTTCCCGCACGATGATGCGCGCATCGCGCAGATCGTCCGCCGGCACGAGTCGACCGGTAAGGTCGCCGCTGCCGATGTCTTCAGCAAGTGCATCCGCGACGTTGCGGGCAATCGCGGCGTCGAAAGCGTCGCCGTATTGCGCGCGGATTTCCGCGTAGAGCGGAGAAACCGCCTCCGCACGGATAAATTCAGACGCCCCCATCATGCCGCTCCCACGTTCTTGAACAACGTTGTATCCCGTGCGAGATCGCCGCTTGCCTGCACGCGCTTTTTCTGTTGGGCGGCGAACGCCAGCATCCGGTCGATCGGCAGACGCGCGCGCTCGCCGATCGCGCGATCGACGGTAATTTCGTTATGCCCGCGCTCCAGCACGTCAGCGAGATTCGCGAGACCGTTCATCGCCATCCACGGGCAGTGCGCGCAACTCTTGCACGTGGCGCTGTTGCCGGCGGTCGGCGCTTCGATGAATGTCTTGCCGGGCGCGGCCAGACGCATCTTGTGAAGGATGCCGAGATCGGTTGCCACGATGAAATGCGTCGCGTCGAGACGTTGGGCGGCGTCGATCAACTGCGTCGTCGAGCCGACGACATCGGCCTGCGCGACCACGCCTTCCGGCGATTCCGGGTGCACCAGCACCCTGGCGCCAGGATATTCCGCGCGCAGCAGATCGAGTTCGATGCCTTTGAATTCGTCGTGAACGAGACACGAACCCTGCCACAACAGCATGTCGGCACCGGTCTGCTTCTGAATGTAGCCGCCGAGGTGACGGTCCGGCGCCCAGATGATCTTTTCGCCGCGCGCGTGAAGATCGTTCATGGCGCGGTCAGCATGGTTGAAATGGCTT
>CALFSF010000223.1 GCA_937917025.1 uncultured Paraburkholderia sp. | reverse complement strand
GACCACCGAGATCGACACTCTTTCCCTACACGCCGCTCTTCCGATCTTACGTGGCTTCGGGGGCGAGCATGCGCCCGTCGCCCGTTTCGCCGCATGCCTGCGCGCCCGAGTCCGGTCCGAGCACCTCGACGCCATCGGCGCGCAGCTGCGCGACGTTGCGTTGCGTCGCCGGATTCATCCACATCTGGCGGTTCATCGCCGGGACGACGAGAAGCGGGCAGTCGCGCGCGACGCATAGCGTGGACAGCAGATCGTCGGCCATGCCGTGGGCGAGTTTCGCGAGGAAATCCGTCGAAGCCGGCGCGATCACGATCGCGTCGGCTTCGCGCGACAGATCGATGTGCGGCATGTTGTTGTCGATGCGCGTGTCCCACTGGCTCGTGTAGACGGGCCGGCCCGACAGCGCCTGCATCGTGACGGGCGTGATGAACTGCGTCGCCGCTTCGGTCATCGCGACCTGCACGGTCGCGCCGGCCTTGGTCAGCAAGCGCGTGAGTTCAGCGATCTTGTAACAGGCGATGCCGCCCGACATGCCGAGGACGAGATGTTTTCCAGCGAGTTCAGCGGTTGCCAACGCGAGCCTCCGACAAAGCATGACGGCCGGCGCGCCCTCGGTGCAGGCCGCCGGCCTGGATACTGATGATCAAGCGCGCAAAATCATACGTAAAACGCGCGCCGGATCAGCGCGCGCCGCGCACGCGCCGCAGTTCGTCGAACACGAGCAGCACGGCGCCGATCGTGATCGCGCTGTCGGCGATATTGAACGCCGGCCAGTGCCACGCGCGCACGTGAAAATCGAGGAAGTCGATCACGTGGCCGTAGGCCAGCCGGTCGATCACGTTACCGAGCGCGCCGCCCAGAATCAGCGCCAGCGCCGTGCAGAAGAGCCGCTGGTTGCCGTGGCGCCTCAGCAGATAGCAGATTACCAGTGCCGCGATCACGCCGAGCGCCGTGAACGCCCAGCGCTGCCAGCCGCCGGCCGCTGCGAGAAAGCTGAACGCCGCGCCGCGGTTATAGACGAGCACGAGGTTGAAGAACGGCGCGAGCGCGATCGACTGGCCGTACGCGAACACCTTCGCAATCGCGATCTTCGACAACTGGTCGAACAGGATGACGATCAGCGCGACGCCCAGCCACGGCGCCAGCGATCCGCCCGCGGGTTTCGACAGGGTTCTGCCCATTATGCCGCGCTCCTTGCTTCACCGCTGCCGAAGAGATTGCTGAAGCAGCGTCCGCACAGCGACGGGTGTTCGGCGTGCGCGCCGACGTCCGCGCGATAGTGCCAGCAGCGCTCGCACTTCAGATACTTCGATGCGATGACTTCGACGCCTTCGTCCTCGGCGGTGTCGACGTTCACGAGCGTGGCCGCCGACGTGATCAGCACGAACTTGAGGTCGTCGCCGAGGCTTGCCAGCGCGTCATAACGCGCGCCGCTCGCGCGGATTTCGACTTCCGCCTGCAGCGAGGAACCAATCAGGTTCGCGACGCGCGCTTCTTCCAGCGCCTTCGTCACGGTGCCGCGCACTTCGCGCAGGAGCGTCCACTTGTCGACGAGCGCGGCGGATTGCGGCACGTCCGGCCACGCGTGATACGTTTCCGTGAAAATCGTTTCGCTGGACGGCTGGAAGATCTTCCATGCTTCTTCTGCGGTGAACGACAGGAACGGCGCCATCAGACGCAGCAGGCCGTGCGCGATGTGATACAGCACGGTCTGGGCGGCGCGGCGCGCGATCGAACCGGCCGCCGTGGTGTACAGGCGGTCCTTCAGCACGTCGAGATAGAAGCCGCCGAGGTCTTCCGAGCAGAACGTCTGCAGCTTCGCGACGACCGGGTGGAACTCGTACTTCTCGTAGTGCGCGAGGATGTCCGCCTGCAGACCGGCCGACAGCGCGACCGCATAGCGGTCGATTTCGAGCCAGTCTTCCACGGGACGCGCGTCCTTCGCGAAATCGAAGTCCGACAGGTTCGCGAGCAGAAAGCGCAGCGTGTTGCGGATGCGCCGATAGCCTTCCGTCACGCGCTTCAGGATTTCCTCGGAGATCGCGAGTTCGCCCGAATAGTCGGTCGAGGCGATCCACAGGCGGATGATTTCCGCGCCGAGGCGGTTCGCCACTTCGTGCGGGTCGATCCCGTTGCCGAGCGACTTGCTCATCTTGCGGCCTTCGCCGTCGACGGTGAAGCCGTGCGTCAGCAGCGCGTTATACGGCGGCCGGCCATCGAGCATCGAAGCGGTGAGGAGCGACGAGTGAAACCAGCCGCGATGCTGGTCCGATCCTTCGAGGTACAGGTCGGCGGGGAACTGCAGTTCATCCTTGTGCGAGCCGCGCAGCACGTGCCAGTGTGTCGTGCCGGAGTCGAACCAGACGTCGAGCGTGTCGCGGTTCTTTTCGTACATGTTCGCGTCGTCGCCGAGCAGCTCGCGCGGATCGAGCGACTGCCACGTTTCGATGCCGCCCTGTTCGACGCGCTTCGCGACTTCCTCGAGCAGTTCCAGCGTGCGCGGATGCAGTTCGCCCGTTTCCTTGTGCACGAAGAACGCCATCGGCACGCCCCACTGACGTTGACGCGAGAGCGTCCAGTCAGGGCGGTTCGCGATCATGCTGAAGAGGCGCTGCTTGCCCCACGACGGATAGAACGCGGTGTTCTCGATGCCTTCGAGCGCGGTTTCCCGCAGCGTCCTGTCGGTGTCTTTCGGCTTGACGTCCATGCCGGCGAACCACTGCGAAGTCGCGCGATAGATGATCGGCGTCTTGTGGCGCCAGCAATGCATGTAGCTGTGCGTGTACTTCTCGGTGCGCAGCAGCGAACCGGCCGCTTCCAGCGCCTCGACGATCTTCGGATTCGCCGCCCAGATCGACAGTCCGCCGAAGAGCGCAAGTGACTCGATATAGCGGCCGTCGCCCATGACCGGGCCGATGATGTCGGAGTCCGCCATGCCGTGCGCCTTGCACGACACGAAGTCTTCCACGCCGTACGCCGGCGACGAGTGCACGATGCCGGTACCCGTCTCGGTCGTCACGTAGTCGCCGAGATAGACCGGCGACGTGCGGCGGTAATCCGGATGCGCGGACGCGAGCGGATGATGAAAGCGCACGTTCGCGAGGTTCGCGCCAGGTGCCGTCGCGATCACGTGACCTTCCAGCCCGTACTGTTTCAGGCACGCCTCGACGCGTTCCGCGGCGAGGATCAGGAGGCCGCGCGGCGTATCGACGAGCGCATATGTGATCTCCGGATGGACGTTCAGCGCCTGGTTGGCGGGGATCGTCCACGGCGTCGTCGTCCAGATGACGATGCCGCCCTCGCTGCGCGGCAGCGCCGCGAGACCGAACGCCTGCGCCGTCTTCCCGGGTTCGGCGAAGCTGAACAGCACGTCGATCGTCGGATCGGTCTTGTCCTTGTATTCGACTTCCGCTTCGGCGAGCGCCGAGCCGCAGTCGAAGCACCAGTTCACCGGCTTCAAGCCACGGAACACGTAGCCTTTTTCGATGATCTTCGCGAGCGCGCGGATTTCGCCGGCTTCATTCGCGAAGTTCATCGTCCTGTACGGGTTGTCCCAGTCGCCGAGCACGCCCAGACGCCGGAAGCCGGCCTTCTGCTTTTCGATCTGCTCGCTCGCATAGGCGCGCGCCTTCTGCATCACCTCGATCGCGGGCAGCGACTTGCCGAACTGCTTTTCGATCTGGATTTCGATCGGCATGCCGTGGCAATCCCAGCCCGGCACGTAGACCGCGTCGAAGCCCGCGAGATTGCGCGCCTTGACGATCATGTCCTTCAGGATCTTGTTCACCGCGTGGCCGAGGTGGATGTCGCCGTTCGCATACGGCGGGCCGTCGTGCAGGATGAACTTCGTGCGGCCCTTGCTGGCGGCGCGGATCTTTTCGTAGATCTTGCGCTCCTGCCATTCCTTCACCCATTGCGGTTCGCGTTTGGGCAGGTCGCCGCGCATCGGGAACGGCGTGTCGAGCAGGTTGACCGGGTAGCGGGACTGCGGTTTCGAATCGGCTTTCTTGTTGCTCATGATCAGGTCGCGGTGAATGCTGTGTGTCGCGGAGTACGCGGGGCATGGCGCGCATCAGGCAGGCGGGTCGCGTGGGCGACTGGCGCTGTCCGGTGCGCGCGGCGAGGGGCACGTGCGCGGCTTGCGGCCAGACACGTACCGCGGCGGTTATCTAATTCGGTCGGTGGCCGAGGTGGCGAAGCCGGTCGACCGGCTGCCCGGCGCATGCGCGCCGACGGCCGCAAACCACGCGCGCGCATTGGCGACGTCGCGCGAGATCGCGGCGGTCAGCGTTTCGAGGTCGACGTATTTCTCCTCGTCGCGCAGCTTTTTCAGGAATTCGACGCGCACGAGTTTGCCATACGCGTCGCCGTGCCAGTCGAGCAGGTGGACTTCGAGCAGCACGCGTCCGGAATCGTCGACGGTCGGACGCAGGCCGAGGCTCGCGACGCCCGGCAGCGGTTCCGCTTCGACGCCGTGCACGCGCACGACGAAGATGCCCGCGAGCGCCGGCCGCCGGTGCGCGATCGGCAGATTCAGGGTGGGAAAGCCGAGATCGCGGCCGAGCTTCATGCCGTGTACGACGTGGCCGCTGATCAGGTAATCGCGGCCGAGCGCGGCACGCGCCGAGTCGAGGTCGCCCGCGACCAGCGCCGTGCGCACGCCGGAGCTGGAAATCCGCGCACCGGACGGATCGGCCACGGTCGCCATCTGCTCGACCTCGAAGCCGTGCTGTTCGCCCGCCGCCTTCAGCGAATTGAAATCGCCCGCGCGTTTCGCGCCGTAGCGGAAGTCGTCGCCGATCATCACCCAGCGCGCGTGCAGGCCGTTCACGATGATCCGCTCGACGAACGTATCCGGCGACTGGCTGGCAAACGTCTGGTTGAAATGCTCGACGACGACGCGATCGACGCCGTTCATGCGAAGCGCTTCGAGCTTGTCGCGCAGCATCGCGATGCGCGGCGGCGCGGCGGCGGGGTTGAAGAATTCGCGTGGGTGGGGCTCGAAGGTCATCACGCAGACGGGCAGGCCGCGCGCATCGGCGGCCGCGCGGACGTGCGCGAGCAAAGCCTGATGGCCGCGGTGTACACCGTCGAAGTTGCCGATGGTCAGTGCGCAGGGCGCACGGCTTTCAGCATTGGGAAGACCGCGGAAGACTCTCACGATAGCGGGTGTGGCGAGTTTGAGTAGAGTGGGCCAAGTGCCGCAAAACAAACGATTATAAACGCTCAGGCGTCAGCACGGCGGCGCGGCCCGGTTTGCGGGCCCCCCGAATGTTAAAATCCGCGGATGAAAAAACTCGTCATCCTGATTTCCGGACGGGGAAGCAACATGGAAGCCATTGTCCGCGCGTGCTCGCGCGAGCGCTGGCCGGCCGAGGTCGCCGCCGTGATTGCCAACCGTCCAGACGCCGCGGGTCTTGCTTTCGCGGCGTCGCAAGGCATTGCCACGGTGGTCGTCGACCACCGCCAGTTTCCCGACCGCGCGGCGTTCGACGCCGCGCTCTCCGCTGAAATCGACCGCTTTTCGCCCGATCTGCTGGCGCTTGCCGGCTTCATGCGCGTGCTCACGCCGGGTTTCGTCGACCGTTACGCCGGCCGGATGCTCAACGTGCATCCGTCGCTGCTGCCGAGCTTCGCCGGCCTGAAAACGCATCAGCAGGCGCTCGACGCGGGCGTGCGGCTGCACGGCGCGTCCGTGCATTTTGTCACGTCGCAGCTGGATCATGGGCCGATCGTCATCCAGTCGGCGGTGCCCGTGCTGGCCGGCGACGACGCCGCCGCGCTGGCCGCGCGCGTGCTGGCCACCGAACATGTCATTTATCCGCGTGCCGTGCGCTGGTTCGTCGAAGGGCGTCTTGCTCTCGACGGGCTGCGCGTCACGCTTACGCCGCCGGAAGAGCCCCAATGGTTCTTCGCCGGTCAAACCGCCGGGGAGGGCGTATGAGGCTGCATGGTTTTCTGATTGGACAAACTGAAACACTACTCGCGGACGTGCTGAAGTTCGCGGGCCCCGCGGACGCCGCCACGAGCCGCTTTTTCCGCGCGCATCCGAAGCTCGGGCATGGCGAGCGCGGCGTGATCGCCGAAGCGGTGTTCGCGGTGCTGCGTCGCCGCATGGAGTTCGCGCATCTGGCCGAAAGCGGCACGGGCAGCCCGGCGCGGCGCCTCGCGCTGCTCGGGCTGATGCAGACGGCGGGGCGCTCGGCGCTCAAGCCGTTCGTGTCGGACGCCGAATCGACGTGGCTCGAACACGTCTCGAAGATCGACCCGGAAAGTTTGCCGCTGCGCATCCGCCTGAATCTGCCCGACTGGCTTTATCAGGCGCTGTCGAGCCGTTTCGAGCCCGCGGAACTGGCGCAACTCGCCGCCGCGCTGAATTACCCGGCGCCGCTCGACCTGCGCGCCAACCCGATCAAGGCGAGCCGCGACGACCTGCTCGAAGCGCTCGGCAAGGCCGGCATCGAAGCGGGCGGGACGCCGTTCGCGCCGTTCGGCGTACGCGTGGTCGGCAAGCCGCCGCTCACGAAGCTCGATGCGTTCCAGAACGGCTGGGTCGAGGTGCAGGACGAAGGCAGCCAGCTGCTGTGCTCGCTCGTCGCGCCGAAGCGCGGCGAGATGATCGTCGACTTCTGCGCGGGCGCGGGTGGCAAGACGCTCGCACTCGGCGCCGCGATGCGCTCGACGGGCCGTCTCTACGCGTTCGACATCTCCGAGCGGCGTCTCGCGAAGCTGAAGCCGCGCCTTGCGCGCAGCGGCCTGTCGAACGTGAATCCGGTGCTGATCGACAGCGAACACGACGCGAAGATCAAGCGCCTCGCGGGCAAGATCGACCGCGTGCTGGTGGACGCGCCGTGCAGCGGCCTCGGCACGCTGCGTCGCAATCCGGATCTGAAGTGGCGCCAGTCGCCGGAATCGGTCGCCGAACTGGCGCCGAAACAGGCGTCGATTCTGGCGAGCGCGGCGCGTCTCGTGAAGAAGGGCGGGCGGCTGGTGTATGCGACCTGCAGCATTCTCGAAGCCGAGAACGAAGCGGTCGTGCAGCAGTTCCTCGCCAATCATCCGGATTTCGTGCTGATTCCGGCGGGCGAGGTGCTCGCCGAGCAGCGCATCGACCTGCCGATGGGCGACTACCTGTCTCTGTGGCCGCATCTTCACGCGACAGACGGTTTCTTTGCGGCCGTGATGGAGCGCCGGGCGTCCGCGGCGGTGGCCGCACCTGCCGCGACCGAAGCGACGACAGACGCCACCGAAGCGCCTGGCACGGCAGACGCCACCGAGTAACCCCGAAAGCGCCCGCCGCCGCGAAGCGCGCGGTCGGGTCGGGCGCCGGGAGGGCACTGACAATCATGGAAGAACGTCTTCTTTCCCACTTGCCCCGCGATATCGTGCGCGACCTGGGGCAGCCGGTGATCCTGTGGCAGGCGGCGATCCTGCTCTCCACGCTCGCTGTCGCGTGGATCGTCGCGCGCCTCGTGCGCCGCACGCTCGACCTGCGGCGCCAGACGCGCTACCAGAAGCTGCACTTCGGCGCGGAAAGCCTCAACAAGGCGTTCTTTCCGCTCGTCGGCGGCGTGTTCGTGTGGCTCGCGAGCACGATCACCGCGCATTTCATGCACACGGCGCTGCTCGATCTGGCGCTCGTGCCGCTCTTCGGCATCGGCCTGATCTACATCGCGTTCTATTTCGCGCGCCGCGTTTTCAGCAGCGACGGCGAGGCGCACGGGCTGCTGTTCCTCGTCGAGAAGGTTGTCTCGGTGGTCGTCTGGATCGGCATGGCGCTGACCGTCATGGGCATCCAGGATTCCGTGCTCGCATGGATGGCGAGCGTCAAATTCCGCGTCGCGAACGCGCATATGACGCTGCTGTCGCTGTCGACGGGCCTCCTGTGGGTCTGCGTCACGATGATCGTCGCGATGTGGCTTGGCTCGGCGTTCGAAGACCGTCTGACGCGCTCGACCACGCTCGATGCGAACCTGAAGGTCGTGCTCGCGCGCCTCGGGCGTGCGCTGCTGATGCTGGCCGCGATCCTGATCAGCCTGTCGCTCGTGGGTATCGACGTGACCGTGCTCGGCGTGTTCGGCGGCGCGCTCGGTGTCGGGCTGGGGTTTGGCCTGCAGAAGATCGCGAGCAACTACGTGTCGGGCTTCATCATCCTGATCGACCGGTCGCTGCGCATCGGCGACACGATCAGCGTGACCGGCCTGCAGGGCATGGTGACGCAGATCCGCACGCGCTATACGGTGGTGCGCGGACTCGACGGCATCGAAACGCTGATCCCGAACGAGAAGCTTATCACCGACGTCGTGCAGAACCAGTCGTCGTATCTGACGCGCGGTTACGCGAAGGCGGCGGTGCAGATCGCCTACACGTCCGATCTCGATCAGGCGATGGCGCTGCTGGTTCAGGCCGCGAAAGACGTACCCCGCGTGCTGCAGGAGCCGGCGCCGACGCCGTACCTCGTCAGCTTCGGCACCGATGGCGTCAACCTCGAACTCGGTTTCTGGATCGAGAACGCCGCCCAGGGCACGTCGAGCGTGCGCTCGGCGATCAACCTGAACATCTGGCGGCTGTTCGCGGCCAACGGCATTTCCATTCCGTTCGCGCAACGCGAAGTGCGGATCGTCGGCGGCAGCGACATTCTGTCGCAGGCGGTAACGCTGACCGGTCAAACCGCCGGCAAGGCCGACAACGGCGCCTGACAGGCGGGACGGCTTTGCCGCCGCCGTTCGCGGCATGATTTACCTGGATTCCGGGCTTTCAGATCGCATATTCTTTGCGGTGCTACAAAAAAATCCTCATTTGTTACAATCACTTGGAACGGTTCTAGTAAAATGCCGTCGAATCCTGATATATGCTTTCACTTTCTTGACATCGGCCCTTACGGCGGATGTCGCACGTCACACAGGTAAACCGACTTGCTGAACTCCCTGCTCGACTTTCTTGCCCACGGCCTGCTTCGTCTTTCGTGGTGGCAACTCGTGCTTTACACGCTCGCGGTGACGCACATCACCATCATCGGCGTGACGGTCTATCTCCATCGCTGCCAGGCTCACCGGGCGCTGGATCTGCATCCTGTCGCCAGTCACTTTTTCCGTTTCTGGCTGTGGATGACCACGGGCATGCTGACAGCGCAGTGGGCAGCGATTCACCGCAAGCACCACGCGAAGTGCGAGACCGAGGAAGATCCGCACAGCCCGCAGACGCGCGGTATCTGGAAAGTGCTGCTCGAAGGCGCGGAACTGTATCGCGCCGAGGCGAAGAACGAAGAAACGCTGCGCAAGTTCAGCCACGGCACGCCGAACGACTGGATCGAACGCAACGTCTACACGAAGTATCCGATCCTCGGTATCAGCGTGATGATGGTGATCAACGTTGCGCTGTTCGGCATCGTCGGCCTGAGCGTCTGGGCCGTGCAGATGATCTGGATTCCGTTCTGGGCGGCGGGCGTCGTGAACGGCCTCGCGCACTGGTGGGGTTACCGCAACTTCAACTCGTCGGATGCGAGCACGAACATCTTCCCGTGGGGCATCCTGATCGGCGGCGAAGAACTGCACAACAATCATCATACGTATGCCACGTCGGCCAAGCTGTCGAACAAGTGGTACGAGTTCGACATCGGCTGGATGTACATCCGCATCATGTCGGCGTTCAGGCTCGCCAAGGTGAAGAAGGTTGCGCCGACGCCGCGTCTCACATCGGGCAAGATGGTGCTCGATCAGGACACGCTGCAGGCGGTGCTCGCGAACCGCTACGAAGTGATGGCGCGTTACGGCAAGGCGCTCAAGCGCGCGTATCGCCAGGAACTGGCTCACCTGAAAGAAGGCGGCGCGCGTGAGAAGTATCAATTGATGCGAGGCGCACGCAAGTGGGTCCACAAGGAAGAAGACGGTCTCGACGAACCGCAGAAGCGTCAGCTTCCGCAGCTTTTCGCAAACAGCCAGAAACTGCGCACATACATCGAACTGCGTAGCGACCTCGCGGCGATGTGGGAGCGCTCCAACGCATCGCGCGAACAGTTGCTCGTGCAGCTGCAGGACTGGTGCCATCGTGCCGAACAAAGCGGCATCAAGGCGCTGCAGGAATTCGCGCTGCGACTTCGTCGTTATGCCTGATCCCGGCTGATCCCGAAATACTTTAAAATTTCGGAACGTCACAAAACCCCGCGTTGGCGGGGTTTTGCTTTTTGGGCGGGCGAAAACGTGCGCGAAGTGCGCGATGGCAGATCAGCAGGGCAGAGGAGATCATGAATCAGGCGATCAGGAGCGTCGAATACGACCGGCCGCAGGTACAGGGTTTGACGTGCGGCGTGGGTCAGGCGTGGGCGAAGGTGCCCGACGTGCCGTCGGCGCAGGAGAAGGCTGCGTTGAAAGCGCGCATACGTGCGCTGCTTGCGCGGGAAAAGGCGGTGCTCGTCGCGCATTATTATGTGGACGCCGAATTGCAGGAACTGGCCGACGAGACCGGCGGCTGCGTTGCCGATTCGCTGGAGATGGCGCGCTTCGGCCGCGATCACGATGCCCGGACGCTGGTGGTTGCCGGCGTGCGCTTCATGGGCGAGACGGCAAAGATTCTGAGTCCGGACAAGCGCATTCTGATGCCGGATCTCGACGCGACCTGTTCGCTCGATCTCGGCTGCCCGGTCGATGAGTTTTCCGCGTTCTGCGATGCGCATCCGGATCG
>CALFSF010000222.1 GCA_937917025.1 uncultured Paraburkholderia sp. | reverse complement strand
GCCGGTCGGCACGGCCCAACGCGTGCAGGGCGTGATCAACGAGGAACTCGCGAAGCGGGGTCTTGCGGGCAGCGCGCAGCATCAATTCTCGGTGGTGTCGAATCCGGAATTCCTGAAGGAAGGCGCCGCCGTCGACGATTTCATGCGACCCGATCGCATCGTGCTCGGTAGCGACGACGACGAAGCGGGCATGCGTGCGCGTGAAAAGATGAAGCGTCTGTACGCGCCGTTCAACCGTAACCACGAACGCACGCTTTACATGGATGTCCGTTCGGCCGAATTCACGAAGTACGCGGCGAACGCGATGCTCGCCACGCGCATCTCGTTCATGAACGAGATGGCGAACCTCGCGGATCGCGTCGGTGCGGATATCGAAGCGGTGCGTCGGGGTATCGGCTCGGACCCGCGCATCGGCTATCACTTTCTGTACGCCGGTTGCGGTTACGGCGGTTCGTGTTTCCCGAAGGACGTGCAGGCGCTGATCCGCACGGCGGCCGAGACGGGCCCGGGCCTGCGCATTCTCGAAGCGGTCGAGGAAGTGAACCACGAGCAGAAGGAAGTGCTCGTGCGCAAGATCACGAAGACGCTGGGCCACGACCTGACGGGCCGTACGTTCGCCGTCTGGGGTCTCGCGTTCAAGCCGAATACCGACGACATGCGCGAAGCGCCGAGCCGTCGCGTGATCGCGGATCTGCTCGCGCGCGGCGCGGCGGTGCGCGCGTATGATCCGGTCGCGGTGGACGAAGCGCGGCGCGTCTTTAACCTCGACCTCGGTCATGAGCCCGCGCAACTCGCGCGGCTGCATTTCACCGCGACGCAGGACGAGACGCTCTCCGGCGCGGATGCTCTCGTGATCGTCACGGAATGGAAGGAGTTCAAGAGCCCGGATTTCGTCCATCTGAAGGCGGTGCTCAAGTCGCCGCTGATTTTCGATGGCCGCAACCTGTACGAACCCGAAGCGATGACCGAGCTCGGCATCGACTATCACTCGATTGGACGCCCGCATGCCGAACTTTCCGAATCTACGGTCAGCGCCTCAGCCAATGCCTGAGCACGCGATGCCCATTCCCGACGTGGGCGTCGTCCCGCGCGCCCGGCTCGCGGGTGCCCGCGTTCTGGTGGTCGGCGATGTGATGCTGGACCGCTACTGGTTCGGCGACGTCAACCGCATTTCGCCGGAAGCGCCGGTGCCCGTCGTTCATGTGCAGAAGCAGGAAGACCGGCTGGGCGGCGCGGCGAACGTCGCGCGCAATGCGGTCGCGCTCGGCGCGCAGACGGGCCTCTTGTGCGTCGTTGGTCACGACGAGCCGGGCGAGCGCGTCGTGCAGCTGCTTCAGGATAGCGGCGTCGCGGCCCATCTCGAGCGCGATCCGGCGCTCCTGACCACGATCAAGTTACGCGTGCTTTCGCGTCAGCAGCAACTGCTGCGCGTCGATTTCGAGAACACGCCGGCGCATGAAATCCTGCTTGCGGGTCTCGCGCGCTTCGACGAACTGCTGCCCTCTCACGACGTGATCCTGATGTCGGATTACGCGAAGGGCGGTCTTACACACGTGACGCAGATGATCGCGCACGCGCACGCGGCCGGCAAACCGGTGCTGGTCGACCCGAAGGGCGACGACTGGGAACGCTATCGCGGCGCCACGCTGATCACGCCGAACCGGGCGGAGCTGCGCGAGGTGGTCGGACAGTGGAAGTCGGAGGAAGATCTGCATGCGCGCGTGACGGCACTGCGCGCGTCGCTCGACTTCAAGGCGCTGCTGCTGACGCGCTCGGAGGAGGGCATGACGCTCTTCACCGACGAAGGCGCGCTGCACGCCCTGGCCGTCGCACGCGAAGTGTATGATGTCTCGGGCGCGGGCGACACCGTGATCGCCACGCTCGCCGTCATGCTCGGCGCCGGCCTGTCGCTCGTCGAAGCCGTCGGGCTCGCGAACCGCGCGGCCGGCATCGTGGTCGGCAAACTCGGCACCGCTACCGTCGACTACGACGAACTCTTTCAATGATGTCGCGCATCGCCCGCCCCTCGCGTCCCGTCGCGATGCCGGCGGCGGGTTGCGAAGGCTGAACCTCATTTCCGCAGGACGACCATGACCCTCATCGTCACCGGCGCGGCCGGTTTTATCGGCAGCAATCTCGTCAAGGCGCTCAACGAACGCGGCGAACGGCGGATCATCGCCGTGGATAACCTCACGCGCGCCGACAAGTTCAAGAACCTCGTCGATTGCGAAATCGATGACTACCTCGACAAGACCGAATTCGTCGAGCGCTTTGCGCGCGGTGACTTCGGCAAGGTGCGCGCGGTGTTTCACGAAGGCGCCTGCTCGGACACGATGGAAACCGACGGTCGCTACATGATGGACAACAACTTCCGCTACAGCCGCGCGGTGCTCGACGCCTGCCAGGCGCAGGGCGCGCAGTTCCTGTACGCGTCGTCGGCGGCGACGTATGGCGGGTCGAGCCGCTTCGTCGAAGAGCGTGAAGTGGAGAAGCCGCTGAACGTATACGGCTACTCGAAATTCCTGTTCGACCAGGTGATCCGCCGCGTGTTGCCGACGGCGCAGAGCCAGATCGCCGGCTTTCGCTACTTCAACGTGTACGGCCAGCGCGAGACGCACAAGGCGCGCATGGCGTCGGTGGCGTTTCACAACTTCAACCAGTTCCGCTCGGAAGGCAAGGTCAAGCTGTTCGGCGAGTACAACGGCTATAACCCCGGCGAGCAGACGCGCGATTTCGTTTCGGTCGAAGACGTCGTGAAGGTCAACCTGTTCTTCTTCGATCATCCGGAGAAGTCGGGCATCTTCAACCTCGGCAGCGGCCGTGCGCAGCCGTTCAACGACATCGCCTCGACAGTGGTCAACACGCTGCGCGCGCTGAACAACGAGCCGGCGCTGTCGCTCGCGGAGCAGGTGCAGCGCGGGCTGATCGAGTACATACCGTTCCCCGATGCGCTGCGCGGCAAGTATCAGTGCTTCACGCAGGCCGACCTCACGAAGCTGCGCGCGGCCGGCTACGACGCGCCGTTCCTGAGCGTGCAGGAAGGCGTCGATCGCTACGTGCGTTGGCTGTTCGGCCAGCTTTAAAGCCTTCCTGCGCGTTAATACACTGGAGTCTCCTGGTTGGCGGCAGTCGCCGGCCGGTTGTTCAAGGGAGATTCCACATGTTCAAAAAATTTCTGGTTCTGGCGGCACTGCTCGCTTCGTTCGGTCACGCATTCGCATCGGTGGACGTCAACACCGCCAATGAGGACGCGCTGCGCGGTATCAAGGGCATCGGCCCCGCACGCGCCAAGGCGATTCTCGACGAGCGCACCGCGCACGGTCCCTTCAAGGATGCCGCCGATCTCGGCAAGCGCGTGAAGGGCATGGGCGGTCACACGGTCGAGCGGCTCCAGTCCGAAGGCCTCGCGGTCGGCCCTGCCGGTGCGCAGAATACGGCTTCCGCATCGGGCAAAGCGGCGCCGGCCGCAACGGGTGCCGCTACCGCCGCGAACACGAAGAAGGACAGCACGACCACCGTCGCGGTGAAGAAGTAACCTGAGACAGGTGGCCGCGTGCGTGTGCCGGGGCGCGCGGCCGCCTGCCTGAAAGCGGCATCCCGTTCGGGTATGAAGCGCGCCGTAATGCGCGTTCAACCGTCAATCAGATGACTGGCTCACGTGGTTTCGCGCCGCGGTTTTTTCAGGCGCGAATGCCGGCTCGTGTTCATGCGCAAGCGCGCGGGCTCGTGCATCGTTGACAGCGTGTGCGTCCACACGATCAGGAGGGCCGCCCGGCAGGCGGGGTCATGGTGGTTTAGAATCGATGAATTCCGCGCATTGCTTTCCAGACATTCGATATGGCTTACAAAACAATTGAAGACACGATTGGCAATACGCCGCTCGTTCAGCTCGTCCGTCTTCCTGACGACGAAATCCGCAGCCGCAACAATGTGATTCTCGGCAAGCTCGAAGGCAACAATCCGGCGGGTTCCGTGAAGGACCGTCCGGCGCTTTCGATGATCCGGAAGGCGGAAGAGCGCGGCCGTATCAAGCCGGGCGATACGCTGATCGAATCGACCAGCGGAAACACGGGCATCGCGCTCGCCATGGCTGCGGCGATCCGCGGGTACAAGATGATGCTGGTCATGCCCGAGGACCTGTCGGTCGAACGGCGTCAGAGCATGGCGGCGTACGGCGCGGAGATCGTTCTCACGCCTGTCACGGGCGCCATGGAATACGCACGTGACCTCGCCGAGCAGATGCAGCGCGAAGGTAAGGGCACGATCCTAGACCAGTTCGCCAACCCCGACAA
>CALFSF010000221.1 GCA_937917025.1 uncultured Paraburkholderia sp. | reverse complement strand
AGATGATCTCGCACGGTTTCGTCTCCGGCGCGATGTTCCTGTGCATCGGCGTGCTGTACGACCGCATGCACTCGCGTCAGATCGCCGACTACGGCGGCGTCGTGAACGTGATGCCGAAGTTCGCGGCGCTCGTGATGCTGTTCTCGATGGCCAATTGCGGCCTGCCGGGCACCTCCGGTTTCGTCGGCGAATTCATGGTGATCCTGGCTGCCGTCCAGTTCAACTTCTGGATCGGTCTCGGCGCGGCGGTCACGCTGATTCTCGGCGCGGCCTACACGCTGTGGATGTACAAGCGCGTGTACTTCGGCGCGGTGGCGAACGACCATGTGAAGGGTCTTCTCGACATCAACCGTCGCGAGTTCTTCATGCTGGCCGTGCTTGCCGCCCTGACGCTGTTCATGGGCCTGTATCCGAAGCCTTTCACCGATGTGATGCACGTATCCGTGGACAACCTCCTCTCCCACGTCGCGCAGTCCAAGCTGCCGTTGTCACAGTAATACAGAGCGGAGGAATCTAAAGATCATGCAAAACGCCCCTATCAATGCTCTGTTGCCTGACGCGCTGCTGATGTTCGCAGTCGTCGTCGCGTGGCTCAACGACACGTTCGTCGGCCAGAATGGCCGTCGCACGACGTATTACATCGCGGTCGTCTCTTCGGTGATCGCGGGTGTCTGGTTCGCGATCAACGCGTTCGACCCGACGCCGCATTACTTCTTCTCGCGCATGTACGTGGTGGATCCGTTCGCCAGCGCGATGAAGGCGGTGGTGTCGCTGGGTTACGCGGTGACGATCGTCTACTCGCGCAAGTATCTCGAAGACCGCGACCTGTTCCGCGGCGACTTCTTCCTGCTCGGCATGTTCTCGCTGCTCGGCCAGCTCGTGATGATCTCGGGCAATAACTTCCTGACGCTGTATCTCGGTCTGGAACTGATGTCGCTGTCGCTGTACGCGGTGATCGCGCTGCGTCGTGACGCGGCGCAGTCGAACGAATCGGCGATGAAGTACTACGTGCTGGGCGCGCTCGCATCGGGTTTCCTGCTCTACGGCATCTCGATGCTGTACGGCGCGACGGGTTCGCTCGAACTCGGCGAAGTGCTGAAGGCGGTGGCTTCGGGTCACATCAACGATGTCGTGCTGCTGTTCGGCGTGATCTTCATCGTGGCGGGTATCGCGTTCAAGATGGGTGCGGTGCCGTTCCACATGTGGGTGCCGGACGTCTATCAGGGCGCGCCGACGGCGATGACGCTGCTGACGGGCGGCGGTCCGAAGGTCGCGGCGTTCGCATGGGGTCTGCGCTTCCTCGTGATGGGCCTGCTGCCGCTCGCAGTCGACTGGCAGGAAATGCTCGTGATTCTCGCGGCGCTGTCGATGATCGTCGGCAACATCACCGGTATCGTCCAGCGCAACATCAAGCGGATGCTGGCGTACTCGGCGATCTCGAACATGGGCTTCGTGCTGCTCGGCCTGCTGTCGGGCGTGGTCGACGGCAAGGCGGGCGGGGCGGCTGGCGCGTACGGTTCGGCGATGTTCTACAGCATCATCTACCTCGTGACGACGCTCGGCACGTTCGGCATCGTGATGCTGCTCGCACGCCGCGATTTCGAAGCCGAAACGCTCGACGACTTCAAGGGCCTCAACCAGCGCAGTCCGGTGTTCGCGTTCGTGATGATGGTGATGATGTTCTCGCTCGCCGGCATTCCGCCGACGGTCGGCTTCTACGCGAAGCTCGCCGTGCTCGAGGCGACGATGAACGCCGGCCTCACGTGGCTCACGGTGCTTGCCGTGGTGACGTCGCTGTTCGGCGCGTTCTACTACCTGCGCATCGTCAAGCTGATGTACTTCGATGCACCGCAGGACACGGCGCCGATTACGGCCGACGCCTGCTCGCGTACGCTGCTCGCGCTGAACGGTGTGGCGCTGCTCGTGCTCGGCATCGTGCCGGGTCCGCTGATGACGGTCTGCCTGCAGGCTATCCAGCACACCCTGCCGCTGTAATGTCGGCAGCGGGCTGGTTTATCGTGTTGTTGGCGCTCGTGGGCGCCAACCTGCCGTTCCTGAATCAGCGGCTCTTCGCCGTCGTCCCGATGAAGTTGAGGGCGGCGAAGAAGAGCGTCTGGTTGCGGATCGCCGAAATGATCGTGCTGTATTTCGTGATCGGCGCGCTTGGCTTCATGCTCGAGGCGCGCGCCGGTAACCGCTTCGAGCAGGGCTGGCAGTTCTATGCGATCACGTTCAGTCTTTTTGTCGTGTTCGCGTTCCCCGGTTTCACCTGGCAGTATCTCCTCAAACGCCGCTGACGGCGCACGCCGTTGGCGCTTCACGCTTTTCTGAGGTCGCACATGGCCGAACTCCCGAACCACGACGCAACGCTCACCGAAAAGTGTCTGGAGAGCACGACCCTGCACGAGGGCCCGTTTCTGACGCTCAAGTGCGATACGGTCGAATTACCCGACGGCAAGCACGCAACGCGCGAGTACGTGAAGCATCCGGGCGCGGTGATGGTGATCCCGCTCTTCGACGACGGCCGTGTGCTGATGGAGAGCCAGTATCGCTATCCGATCGGCAAGGTGATGTACGAGTATCCCGCAGGCAAGCTGGATCCGGACGAAGGCGCGCTCGCCTGCGCGAAGCGTGAACTGGCCGAAGAGACGGGCTATACGGCGCGCGAGTACGTCTACATCACGCGCATCCACCCGATCATTTCGTACTCGACGGAATTCATCGACATCTACCTCGCACGCGGCCTGACAGCGGGCGAGCGCAAGCTCGACGAAGGCGAATTCCTCGAACTCTTCACGGCAACCGTGCCGGAAGTATCCGAGTGGGTACGCACCGGCAAGATCACCGACGTGAAGACGATCATCGGTACGTTCTGGCTCGAAAAGATCCTGTCGGGCATGTGGCCGACCGCGGTGCCGGAGCGCGGCTAGCGCAGTGGGGTCGCCGCCATTGTGCCCCGACTGCTCATGACGGGCATCGACGCAGCATCGACTCCTGTAACGGCGGCCCGCAAGGCCGCCGTTAGCGTTTGCGGGGGCAACATTGATGGGCGAGTGGCGCGTGTTCCGGGCTTGCTTCGGCGGCGTTCGCCGCAAAGCGCTAGAATCGCCCCACGCTATCGATCGAGGGCGCGCGTCCCGCCCTGAATGACACGCTAAAAAATTTACGAACGATCGTTCACAAAATTCCGTTTTGCGATAAACTGGTTGCAAGCCCCGATTCCACATGAAGGTCCTCGATTTAACGTGTCTGCACGGCCATCGGTTCGAAGGCTGGTTCGCTTCCGCCGATGATTTTGAGTCGCAGCTGTCCCGCAAGCTGGTTGAATGTCCAGTCTGCGGTGTGACCGAAGTGAGCCGTTTGCCGTCCGCACCGCGGCTTAACCTGTCCGGTGCGACGGCGGCTTCGGCGCCGGCGAACGCGGCGCAATGGCAGGCGCACGCGCTGCGTGCACTGCGCGAGGTACTGGAAAAGACCGAGAACGTGGGCGACCGCTTCGCTGAGGAAGCACGGCGCATTCACTACAACGAAGCGCCGGCACGCAGTATTCGGGGCGTCACGACACCCGAAGATGCGAAAGCCTTGGTCGAGGAAGGCATCGACGTGATGCCGCTGCCGGTCCCGGCCGCACTGAAAGAACCGCTGCAATAAGCGCGGTGGCTTCCTGGCGGCGGCGGATTAGCCGCGGCCAGGAGACATAGCGCATGAATCTGGATTATTCCCAAGCTGACGACGCATTCCGCGCCGACATCCGTTCGTGGCTCGAGGCCAATCTGGCCCACGAGCTGCGCTACAAGGTACTCAACCACAAGCGTCTGAACCGCGAGGACCTCGCAGGCTGGCACAAGCTGCTCGGCAAGCGCGGCTGGTCGGTGATCGCGTGGCCGACCGGGTTCGGTGGCCCGGGCTGGAATCCGACGCAACGCCACATCTGGGACGAAGAATGCGCGCGTATCGGCGCGCCTACGGTATTGCCGTTCGGCGTGTCGATGGTGGCGCCCGTGTTGATGAAATACGGCAGCGAGGCGCAAAAACGCCACTACCTGCCGCGTATTCTCGACGGCACCGACTGGTGGTGCCAGGGTTATTCGGAACCGGGCTCCGGCTCCGATCTGGCGTCGCTGCGCACGCGCGCCGAACGCGTCGGCGATCACTACATCGTCAACGGCCAGAAAACCTGGACCACGCTCGGCCAGCACGCCGACATGATGTTCTGCCTCGTGCGCACCGATAGCGGCGCGAAGAAGCAGGAAGGCATCTCGTTCATCCTGATCGACATGAAGACGCCGGGCATCACCGTGCGCCCGATCATCACGCTCGACGAAGATCACGAAGTCAACGAAGTCTTCTTCGAAGACGTGAAAGTGCCGGTCGAGAATCTCGTCGGCGAAGAGAATCGCGGCTGGACCTATGCGAAATATCTGCTCGGCCACGAGCGCACCGGTATTGCGCGGGTCGGCCAGTCGAAGCGCGAACTCGTGTTCCTGAA